>NZ_JAVJTO010000029.1:0-60075 GCF_040220235.1 Coleofasciculus sp. B1-GNL1-01 | reverse complement strand
AGCCCTACGCAGTCTGGTGGAACGGTATGGTTGTATCGCGGGCTATCCCGATGGCACCTATCGCGGGAATCGAGCCTTAACCCGATTTGAGTTTGCTGCTGGTTTGAATGCGTGCTTACAGCAAATTGAGCGTTTACTCCCTAATGGCGAACTGGAGGGGAGTGATTAAGTGGGGATTGAACCGAGCGAAGGTTTGCGTTTGGGTCTGACTTAAATAGCTATCCTCTAATCTCGGGAAAAACTTGATAAACATTGAGTGACTGTTTGCGTCCTCTGAGTTGCACCAGCCCAATGAATTGAGTCGAAAAATGGTCTTTAATATAGTGGTAAGTTTCTTCACTGATTAAAATCCGACAAATCCCGCCATCAATTGATTTGTCGTAACTCTCCAATCGAGCCGCAATATTAACACTATCACCAATGGTTGTATAATTGAGCCGTTGCTGAGACCCCAAACTCCCGGCGACAACTGTTCCCGTGGCAATTCCGACTCTCATCGCCGCTGTGGGAAGCCCTTTGATTTTCCATTGCTGGTTGAGTTGTTCGAGTTTTGCAGCCATGTTTAATGCACAACGAACCGCCGCGATCGCATCTTGGGCAATTGCTTCGGGTGTGGTACTGGGAATGGGAACGCCAAACACCGCCATAACTGCATCGCCAATAAATTTATCCAGGACGCCATCATGGTCGAGTACACTTTGAGACATGGCTTTCATGTAGTCGTTAAGCCAAACCATTAGGAGTTCTGGGTTAGTCCGTTCGGTAATTCCAGTAAAGCCTTTAATATCGGTAAATAGAACCGTTGCAGTCAGTTGTTGTCCGGTGATCTGTCCTTCTTTGAGGAGTTGATGGCGATCGCGCCAAACGGCTTGGGCTAGTTTAGGAGTCACATGTTGTCCCAAGAGATTCATTACCGCTTGTCGGTCTTCCCGTTCAATGCAGGCGAGATAAGCCGTAATCGCAATTTCTGACCCGATTAGGGCGAGTAATGGGGGAATTAAGGGAATCCACCATCCTTGCAAAAAAGCTAGGTATGAACCGACAACCAGAATCGTACCCAACAAGAGAATACTAGCCACTAAATAGCGCATTCGCAGGAATGTCCAGCTAGAAATAGCACCCACACTCGACCAAAAGACGATCCACACTCTTTCTAAGGGTTCAGACCAAACTTTGATCGAGGAACGCCCATCCAAGGCTGCACTCACCAGTTGACTGGTAATTTGGGCATGGATGTCTACACCGTACTCTGCCGTGAGATAACTATTACTGTAAGGGGTGAAGAAAATATCTTTGAGACTGGCGGCTTTAACCCCAATTAAAACAATGCGATCGCGCATTAAATTGGCGGGTATTTTATTCTCTAGAACTTCCGTCAGTGATACGGTGGGAAATGGGTTGCAGCGTTGGGCATTATGTTGGCATTGAGGGCGACGATAATTTAATAGAATCTGATATCCTCCTGTATCCACGTTCATGTAACCGCCATCATTGGGTTGCATGGGAACAAATACCGCTTTCCCTAAACTCACTTTGCCTAGCGCTGGATCAATGGGTTGCAGTGTAATCCCTTTATTTTCTAAATACATCAACGCTAATCGAACGGGCAGACTGTATAGTTCTTGACTTGATGCATCCGTTTGATTATTGTCCTGTCTAATCGATAGCAAAGCCCGACGCACCCGACCATCTGCATCTAATAAAACATCGATCGCACCCACCTGATTGCGTTCTTTTAATATTGGTGGTGCATCAACACTTGTACCATATTCATCCCCTAGAACTTTCTGAATACCAATTAAATTGGGGGTCGAACGAAACACCTCAACCAAGTCTTGATGACCCGGTTCCACGGGTAAATCGCGATAAATATCTAAACCAATTGCACTAGGCTGTTGGGCTTTGATATTACGGAGTAATTGGGCTAATGTGGCATCCGATAACGTCCATTGCTTTAAGGTTTGAATATCTGGTTCATCAATCGCAACAATAACAATACGCTGATCCAGGGTTTCCCTAGGACGCCAGCGCAAAAATTGGTCATAGGCTGTCCATTCCCATAACTGTAACCCTCCCATTGAACGCAATGTCAAGACTAATCCAGTGATGGTTGGGACTGTAATTAAGACTCCACGCCATTGCCAAAGAATCTGCCTCAGATTTTTAAACATTTTTGAGTTATTGGTGCTTGATCTGGCGTGTGTATTCCCAATAACTGACTCATCAATTCTCTACAGTACAGCAATTAATTAAAGGTTTGGGGGCGATGTCAGTCAGTCCCACGGTTTTTGACTGTAATAATTCGTTCCAACTCAACATGATTTCTGGTTTATCGGGTTGAGAACGTCGCAACTCAGCCAGGATTTTCATCATGTCATACCAAATCCCCAATTCCCCATAGAGGGCAACCTGTTCTAGTGGTGTCGCTGTTTCTAATTGTTGAACTTGTTCTGGCTGCAGTTCAATGAATTGAACCTGTTCTTGTGCAAAAACATCTTCTGTTCGGGATTGGCGATCGCATATTATCGCGACTTTCCAGGTATAGGTTTTGTTGGGTTCTAGAGGCGGGGCTTCGGGGGGGAGTTGGAAGCTAATAATTCCAGCGGTTTGTTTCAGCGGAAATGTGGTTTGATAACTATACTCTTCCTCTTGATCCACCAGTGTAAATTCCGCTGCTTCAGCCTGGGTTGGTGGTAGGTAGATTAAGAAGGTTGGATACTCAACAGATGTTAATCGGGGGCGATTTGGGCTAATACTGGGTGTGAGTAGCGTCAGTCTTGAATGATTAGACGCACTGGATTGGGAATCCAGAGTTGAGCAATTGCCACGGGTAGCCCCCCCAGCGCTGGAACGCCCATCAGGTGCGCCAGGTGTTTCGGGTGGCGGGATAAAGGATAAGGTTGGTTCGGGTGTCACGGGGGACGGTTCAGCCAAAACAGGAGTCTGTAGCTGAGAAACGAAAGCCAGTCCCAAACTAAACGCGATCGCTAGATTTATCAGATTCAGAGATTGAGGGGTACTTTTTCTAGTCATGGTGTCTAGAGTCCTTCTGATCAAAAAGATGAAAAGCAGTTGTTCAGGAAATAACACGCTAAAGCATTATCTTTTTCCCATTGCCTCTGTATCAAACTATAGTAATTAAATGCATTGAGTGTCACTCAGTTAGCCTTACTTTTGCTATAAGAGTCCAATTTATTGTGAAGACAGAAAAAAAATTACAACCAATTGCCGACTAAGATAAACGGTGCCCAGTAGTAGGGATGGTTATAGCCTTGTTGCAATAAACTTAATTGGGCATAGCGCAAGGCAGTCGCTTTATTGAGAGTTCCCTGGTTCAGTTCTTTGTAAAACTCTACCATGAGTTGAGCGGTGGAATCATCTTGTACAGACCAGAGTGTAGCCAGGGTGCTGCGTGCCCCTGAGCGAGTGGCAATTCCAGCTAAACCGAGAGCCGCTCGTTGATCCCCTGTAGCAGTTTGGCAGGCACTCAGAACCAGTAATTCAATCGGATAGTCAGGTTCAGCTTGAGTGGAACGTAGGAGAGTCTCGAAGTCTTTGGCTTTAATTTTTTTATCCCACGCCAGAATAAATGTTTCCTCTGGATCAGAACTAAACTGACCATGAGTGGCTAAATGAACCACTGAAAATGGCTGGGTTTGGAGGTTATCAGTCAGGTTGACACTGGTAAAGTTCTGATTTAAAAGTTTTAAGGCGGAAACCTTATTGGTAATTTGCGACAATTCCCACTCAACGGCGGGTAGGGGCGAAAACCCGGAAATGGACTGACTCACGCCTGCGGTTAAGACTTGCAGCCGCTCTGAGATTAGGGGTTGCGGTGAGAGCAGGTGTAAACTGGGGGCGATGGCTAGACTATAGGTTTCTACCAGATAATGTTCACCATCGTATAAAGCTGCCATGGGTAGATTCCGCAAGGAACCATCTAGAACAAAGACTAACGTGGTGATGTCGCTTTGGGTTAATTCAGTCTCCGCCGGACGGATGAGCCAGTCGTAGAGGTTTTGCGCCAAGGTCAAACGCTCTTTTTTTAAAGAGGTGGGTCTAAAGGATTGGCGCATTTGGTGAATGATTTGTTCAACTTGGACAGAGGAAGCCTGAGTCGCATAGTGGCGTAGGGGTTGCCCCGGTAAGGACAAGATCACTTCTAGTCGGTCAGGTAAAATAATCGGATAGAAAACGGCGGCGGTGGGATCAATGTGATCAATTTGTTGGGGTTGACTGGTTAAACAGGCTTCTTGGAAGAAGTTATCCAGTTCTGCCAGTTGCAGGGATTCAATCACCTCACGGGCTTGTTTAAGGTGGGCTTGGCTGACTTCTTTTTCACCGGGAAGGGGTTGCAGGAGTAAGCCGACGAACTCCCGATAGACGGGTTCTACACTCTCGCGGAAGGAAAATTGAACGGTGTCGTTAATGGCGACTAAATCAGTACGGAGTGCTTGCAAAGTGTTCACGGCTTGGTCATAAGCTGCGATCGCACTTTGGGCATTGCTTTGAGCCTTGAGTAATCGCCCCAGTTGCCATTGCCAGCGATAGGCAAGTTCTGGCGCCTTGATGGATTGAGCTAAGGTTAAAGCCTGTTCGGTGAGGGTTTGGGCGTTAGCGAGTTGCTGAGTTTGTTCGTAGAGTTGACCCAGATAACCGAGGGCGTAGGCTTCCACCTGTCGATCTTTCAGGGTTCTGGCTTGTTGGGTAATGGTGGCGAGTAACTGGGCAATTTCTGGGGCGTTCCCAGATGCATCATGGCTCATCTGCATCAGGCTGCGGGCGACGTTAATCTGGGCATAGAGGGTTTGGCGACTGGCGGGGAGTTGGGCGAGTTGGGGTTGCAGTTGAGTCCACAACTGGCGGGCGGCTTGTTGCTGCTGGGTTTCGACGAATAAACTAAGCTGATTGGCTTGAGCCTGGAATTGGAGAGTTGGGGAAACCGTGGTGGCGGCGGCTTGTTGGTAAAATTGGATGGCGTCTTCGATTTGGTTTTGAGAACGGGCGGTATTGCCGAGACTAAAGAGGATGGCGGTACTATCTGGAGAGGAGGGTAAGGCTTTCGCGATCGCCAAACTTTGGTCTAGGATTTGTCGAGATTGGTTTAAGTCACCCGTAATCCGCAGCAGATCACCGAGCGATCGCAATCCGGCTATCTTAGTTAGGGAATCTGGCTGGGCGGCTAAGGTTTGCCGGATTTGGTCTAACAGGTTTCTCGCCCGCAGGTAAAGCCCTAAGGCTCTCATGGCGTGGGTTTGGTTGATTAAGCTGCGTGTGACGCCTGTTTCATCTCCGACTTGTTGATAGGTTTTCGTGGCTTGTTCCCAGGTAGCGAGGGCGAGTTCGGCTTGTCCTTGTGCCAGTTGCAGATGACCTTGGGTATTTAAGGCTTGAGCTAATATTTTTAAGGGGTTTTGGGATGTGTTTGGGTTTGGGGTGGAAAGTAAGTTAAGGCTGGTTTCAATCGCTTGATTGGCTTCATGCCATTGTCCCAACTGGCGATAGGCTAATGCCAGATTACTCAGCACCATCGCTTGATTTAAGGTATCACCTTGAGTTGTAAAGGCGTCTAGGGCTTGTTTCCAGACGGTTATCGCCGCCGCATAGTGTCCCGTTTGATAATCATTTTTACCTTGTTGTACGAGTTGGGACGTAGTTACTGTTAGGGACTCAATAACGGGTGAAGTTTGGGCAGTTGTCTCTACGTCAGTTACGGTTGCTACGGTTGGGGATATAGTCAGATTCAACAATAGCGTCATCAGAGTAACGCTGATTGCCAAACCCAAATACTTGAGGAATTTAGGTTTAAACCATAATGTCAAGAATTGCGAAATCCTTGTAGTGCGAGCATCTTGCTCGCTACCCATTCCCAATTTAAATGCGTGACAGCTTAAGCTTTTGTCTTCACTATTGCCCATTCCCCATTCCCGCTGCGCGTAGCGCTATAGTGTTTTCATTTGATTTGTGAACCCCACCCCTGCCCTCCCCTTAGCAAGGGGAGGGTTTGGGAGGGGTAATATTTTCACGTACAGCTTGGAACTGCTATATCCCTAGTAATCTGAACAATTCGCCGGGTTATTCCAGTTTCCAGAAGGTGTAGCTGTAGGAAATTCAGCCACTAAAATAATCTGTCCATCCGCCGTTTTCACCCAACCTTGAGCCTCAATAATTCGATTGGGGGAATCATTTTGTCCCCTCTCCGTTTCCCCCTGTACCTGCATCTGTGTCTCCTCTGACAGAGTTCCTAAATCATCTAAAACAGTATCCAAAGTAAGCACATCATCCGGAGTGGGTGGCACACCGCCTCGCCCTGTCACCACAAATCGACTACCACCATTCTTACCCATTGCGGGACAGCCTTGGATAATTTGTCCCGTCGGATCAACAAAATTGCTGGGTAATTCCGTCAATCCCCGACTAGGATCAAGGGGACTATTGAGGGTAACATTACCCGGAGAACCAAATTGGGAACTAGCATCAAGATCATTGCTGCGATTTCCCTCAATCGCTGGACGTTCTTGAATCCCGAAAATCCCTTGACCTGAGATAGTAATATTACCGCCGTCACCCTGATCAGCTTTGGCAATAATATCGCTACCATTCGCGCCGTCTGGGGGTAGGACAATTAAGTAGCGAGTATCAATATTGATATTACCGCCATCAGCATTACTAAAGGCTTCGGCAGAAATTAGGCTTTCGTTGCTCATCAGCAACACATCCGATAGATTTAGGTTGATATTTGCCCCTTCCTGGGCGTTAGTGCCTCCAGTTTCTGCTGTCAGCTTGCCTTGGTTGAGGCGTAAAAAATTGGTAGTAATTAGCAGATTTCCGGCTTGTCCAGAGGGACTACTAACGGTTACGGCGGCTTGATCCTGAACAGACAGTCGTCCTGTTTTAATGGTTAAGTTTCCTGCTGTACCGCCTTGAGTGGCTTCTACCGATAAACCTCCGTCTCCATTTAAGTCTACAGATTCGGTGGCATTGATGGTTAAGCTGCCAGCTTTCCCCGTTTGAGTCGATGCCGCAATCAGACTATTGTTGACATCTAAGGTGTCTAAACCTTGTAGGGTAATATCTTCACTTTCACCAGAGATATTGGAGGCGGAAACTTGCGAATTTTCCGTTAGGGTTAACTGTTGAGTATTTAGGGTGACACCGCCTGCTTTCCCACCTGCTTCTGTGGCTTCCACCGATAGGCGACTATTACTTAAAGATACCGACTCAACCGGATTTTCGGCTGAATTAATCCTGACACTTCCGGCTGTTCCGGTTTGGGTGGATGCGGAGAGTTCACTATTGTCCGTTAGCTCTACGTTCTCTAAGCCAGAAAGAATAATATCTTGGCTTTCACCAGAGATGTTGGAGGCGGAAACTTGCGAGTTCTCTGTTAGGGTTAACTGTTGAGTATTTAGGGTTACACCGCCTGCTTTCCCGCCTGCTTCTGTGGCTTCCACCGATAGGCGACTATTATTTAAAGATACCGACTCAACCGGATTTTCTGCTGAATTAATCCTGACACTTCCGGCTGTTCCGGTTTGGGTTGATGCTGAGAGTTCACTCTCGTCAGTTAGCTGTACGTTCTCTAAGCTAGAAAGAATAATATCTTGGCTTTCACCAGAGATGTTAGAGGCGGAAACTTGCGAGTTCTCTGTTAGGGTTAACTGTTGAGTATTTAGGGTTACACCGCCTGCTTTCCCACCTTCTGTAGTCGCGGCGACGGAGAGGCGACTATTATCACTCACTTGCACTAAATTAGCCGGATTGGAGTTAGTATTAATGGTTAAACTTCCCGCTTCACCCGTTTGAGTCGAGGCGGATATAGCACTATTGTTGCTAATTGTCAAAGTATCCAACCCTTCTAGGATAATCCCCTGACTGCGACTAAAGACATTAGATGCTAATATCTGTGCCTCATTCTCCAGAGTCAACTGCTGCGTATTAAGACGAACTTCTCCCGCATCGCCACTGCTTGTCGCCGCCGCCGACAGTTCCACGCCATCAGTGAGGGTAAGTTGGGGAGTCGTCACCTCTACATTCCCCGCATCCCCTGTACTCCGGCTTTCTACCGCTAACCGTCCCTGTCCCGTAATAGTAATCGCTTGGGGCGCACTGAGGATTAAATCGCCCCCTTTGCCACTTCCAGAGGTAGAAGCCGACACTTGGGAATCAGGCGCTAGGGTAATATCTAGGGTTGATTGATCCTGATAGGGTTTCAGGGTTAAGGTTCCAGCGGGAGTTGGTCCCTCAGTTTCAGCAAAGACACCCACAATTCCGGCTAAATTCATCGTGGAGGCATTTAACCTGATACTACCCCCTCCCTCTGTATTGGTGGCAGTTTCAGTAGCCGTGGCAGTGATACGGGCAGTATCAGAGAGGGTTAAAGTTGGAGTATTGATAATAATGCTGCCAGCTTGACCTGCGTCACGGGTTTCGACAGACAAAATCGGGGAAAAATCATCCACACCAATACCCAGATTCACCGCCGTGGGAGCATTAATAGTAATTGCACCGCTATCGCCACTCCCGTCGGTGAAGGCAAATACTTTGGCTCCCCTGGCAACGGTTAAGGTGGAGGTATCGAGGGTAATGCTTCCGGCGTTTCCCTCTGCTGTGGTTGAGGTGGACAGTTCAGTTTCTTGGATATCTAAATTTGTGCTGGTCATTTGAATGTTACCCGCATCACCTGCGCCTGAGGTTTCTGTGGTAATTCGTCCTTCTCCCTGAATCGTTACCGAGTCGGGAGCGATAATTGTTAAATTGCCTCCGGTTCCCTGATTAGAGGTAGAGGCAGAAATAGACGTATCCTGTTCCAGATTAATGTTTAGGTTTTCTCCATTGGGGTGAGATTGAAGGGTAATGTCTCCGGCATTGCCGAGATCGTCTGTTGTGGTGATGATATTGGCTCCATTTTGTAGGGTTAACGCTGGGGTGGTGAGGGTAATCCGTCCAGCATTGCCTTCATTGGTGGTGCCAGCAAATAGTCCGCCACGTTGAGGTTCGCCTGCGTCGGAATATACACCTTGGAACGCTATGCCTTCTCCAGCATTGATATCGATAGTTCCGGCATTTCCAATGTTACTGGTATTACTAATAATTTGACTGTTATTGAACGTGACTAAACTGGGGCTGCTTAACGTGACATTCCCTGCTTGATCACGACCATTGGTGTCACTTTCAATGGAACTATCGTTGACGGTGAGATTACCTGAACTGGTGACAGTGACATCGCCCGATTGTCCTTGACCACCAACCTCCAAGGTTATGGTTCCCAAAAATGGTATTTGCACTTCCACACGTCTGCTCGTCAGGATACGGGTATTGGCAATGGATAAATCTCCAAACCCATTGAACACAACATCTCCAGCTTCAGCAGAAGAGGATAGCGTTAAGATTTCCAGGTTGGTTATGTTGTTTTGAGCGGCTATCGTAACATTTCCACCCCTTCCTGCTGTGCCTTCCTGAGAGAGGGCGAAGGAAGACAGGAGTGAGTCTCCAGAGGTTCCGATAATATCGCCACCTTTAGCCATCAGAGAAATTTCTCCCCCATTCCTGGCATTTGCAAAGATCGAGAGTGAGCTGGAGTCCAACTCTTGGTTGGTCGTGATATCACCGGAGTCAGAAGAGAGAATAATTGCCCCCCCATTCCCAGCATCCCCACCGACAGCGAGCGAGGACGAGTCTAACACACCGTTGGTCGTGATATTACCGGAAACAGAAGACAAAGAAATCGCCCCCCCATTCTCAGTAAATCCATACGAGAATGATCCGGAGTTCAAAGAATCGTTGGTCGTAATATCACCGGAGTCAGAAGAGAGAATAATCGCCCCCCCATTCCCAGCAACGCCAGACGATCCGGAGTCCAACCGTTGATTGGTCGTGATATTACCGGAAACAGAGGACAGAGAAATCGCCCCTCCATTCTCCGCAACCTGATTCTGCGAGTTTGACTCCGATATCAACTGACCGTTGGTCGTGATATCACCGGAAACAGAAGACAAAGAAATCGCCCCCCCATTCCTGGCAAATCTCCATGAGAACGACGAGGAATCCAAAGAACTGTTGGTCGTAATATCACCGGAGTCAGAAGAGAGAAGAATCGCCCCCCCATCCCCAGAGTCCCCACCGTAAGAGTCCAACGAGTACGAGTTCAAAGAATCCTTGGTCGTGATGTCACCGGAAACGGAGGACAAAGAAATCGTCCCCCCATCCCCCAAGTCCGAGTACGAACTCAAAGAACCGTTGGTCGTGATATCACCGGAAACGGAGGACAAAGAAATCGTCCCCCCATCCCCAAAGTCCCAGTACGAACTAAAACCAGAGTCCGAGTACGAATTCAAAGAACCGTTGGTCGTGATATCACCGGAAACAGAGGAAAGAGAAATCGCTCCCCCATCCCCAGAGTTCGAGTCCGAATTCAAAGAACCGTTGGTCATAATATCGCCACTGGCTCTCAGAGTAATTGCCCCTCCCTTAACCGAAGAGGAAGAATCGATGGTTTCTACAGTGATACTGCCACTAGCATCAAGACTAATCGTGCCAGCATTAACAGGATGGTTCGTCTCCAAATTTTCCACACTGATGCTACCGTTGGTGGCATTGAGATTGATTGAGCCACTCTTTCCAGTAATCGGAGTTTTAAATATCAGTTGTGTCCCAATCGCTTCTCCCCAAGGTGCAGTATCACCAGCCCGGAATAACGTGCCAGAATCCCCACTATAATTATCAGTTACACTCAAAGTCCAAGTTCCTGTGGGATTCTCACCCTGAAAAACCGCCAATCCTCCAACACCTTCAGGTTGAAATGTTCCATTAGAAGAACCCAAATATATACTAATATTCGATACAGCACTAGCCGGATTAATACTCGTCGTCGCTTCATCATCGAGTAGGGTGTCCTGGAAATTATCATCGGAAAAATCAAAGGATTCCACACCACTGAACAACTCTAACTCTGTCCCACCTGGTGAGCTAAGAGAAACATCAAGATTGCTATGGCTAGTATGTTGTGCCGAAAACCGCACATCCAGATTCTCGACAGTTGACACCGAATCAGGCACAGTGAAGGTGAAGATAGTGGTTGTTCCATTGTCCGGAATTGGTCCACCTGCCTCTACATCTACTATTGCGATCAAGTCACCCCCCTCAACCGCACCTACGGTATCAATATGCCCCAAGGTCAAATTCGCCCCGGCAATCCCAATATCCCGTCCATTCGTATAGAGGGTATCTTTGAGAGTATCCTCCATCACCACCGAACCCACCCCGTCACTATCTGCATCGGCAGTTAACGCAATCCCCCCACTTCCAGAGGCAAAGACTAAAGCATCATCCGTTAAATCCTCAATCCGAATATCATTCGTTGCCTGTAAAATAACAGTCGTATCCCCCGATAACCCCTCCAACTCCGACTCATAAATTGTCGTCGGTGCCGCATCATTAATCTCACTCAATGGCGCACTCAAAATCGCCCCCGTCACCCCGGAATTATTCCCAGCAAACGTATCCGTACCATCCGCCGCACTATCCGCTGAACCATTGGCAATGACAATATTTGTCGGGTCAAGCAGCAATGTCCCCGATACCCCATTCACTGCCGTTGTATCCACCGTCCCCCGAACTATCAACTGTTCCTTTCCCGACACCTCGACAAATCCACCATGTCCCCCATCAACTCCCCCACGGGCGCTAATCGTGCCATAAAACCCTGTCACTTCATCTGCCCAAACGAAGACATTGCCCCCATCGCCCATTGTCAAAGCATCCGCATTAATCGTGACATCTGAACCAATGAAAGTACGCAACGCATTGGCAACATCACCCTTACCCTGAAACCCTCCGCCAATCAATACGGTTCCACCACCCGTTTCGGCAGACACATCAATCTCAGCATTATCTAACAGCCCCACCCGTTCTCCTAACACCTGAACTAACCCCCCTGGTGCGATGAGAGAACCCGTACTGGTAACAGTGCTGCCGAATAAAGTTACAGACTCTCCTGAATTGACCGCTAAATTTCCCTGATTAGAGATATTTCCTATCGGCGAATTCGTCCCATACTGCAATCCGGGTGTGATGTTAATCGTCAACAATGGCGGCGCTTGGGGATTCGTGGCGCTAAACTCACTGCCATCGGCAAAGGTAAAACGATTGGCTGTAGAGGCAAAAAAGGAACCACCAATATCCAACCAGGCATTCTCACCAAAAATCATCCCATTGGGATTGATTAAAAACAGATTCGCCGTGCCATTTGCCCGAATCAAGCCATCAATATCTGAAATACTAGAACCCGTCACCCGACCAAAGATAGTCTCAATATCCAAGGCATTATTGAAAAATGCCTCACCCCCCGTCGGCACAGAAAATTCTTCAAAACTATGGAACAGGTTCATCCCCCGTACTGTTCCCCCATCAATCTGGCAAACTGGACACCCCGTCACCTGAGAATTGACCGGAAGTGTATTATCAGGCACAATTTGAGCCGAAGCCGGACTAAAACTTGCCCAAACGCCGAAAGCCAGACTACTAATAATTGAAACCCGCCACCTCACCTGTGCCATAGCTGTTCAAAGATAGTGGATAACTATTACTATAATCCAAGTTGAATCTGTAGGCGATAAATTTACCTCCCTGCCTTTAATCCGAACAATTAGCGGGATTATTCCAGTTCCCGGAGGGCGTAGCCGTAGGAGATTCGGCAACTAGCATAACCTGTCCATCTGCCGTTTTCACCCAACCTTGAGCCTCGATAATTCGATGGGGAATTTGATTGAGTACCCTCTCCGTTTCCCCCTGTACCTGCATCTTTTTATCCTCTACCAGAGTCCCTAAATCATCTAAAACAGTATCCAAAGTAAGCACATCATCCGGAGTGGGTGGCACACCACCTCGCCCAGTAACTACAAATCGACTACCGCCATTCTTACCCACAGCGGGACAGCCTTGGATAATTTGCCCCGTCGGGTCAACAAAATTGCTGGGTAATTCCGTCAGTCCCCGACTAGGGTCAAGAGGTATATTGAGTGTGACATTACCCGGAGAACCAAATTGAGAACTGGCATCAATATCATTAGTGCGATTTCCGGCAATTGCTGGACGTTCTTGAATGCCGAAAATTCCTTGACCTGAGATAGTAATATTACCGCCGTCGCCCTGATCAGCTTTGGCAATAATATCGCTACCATTCGCGCCGTCTGGGGGTAATGTTAATAGAAATATGGTGTCAATAGTAATATTACCGCCATTCGCATTCCCAAAAGCTTGAGCAGAGATGAGGCTTTCGTTGGTCATCCACAGAACGTCTAAATCCTGTAGGTTAATATTCGCTCCGTCTCCAAGCTTACTGATTCCTGTTTCCGCCGTCAATTGACCTTGGTTTAACAGTACAGAATCCGCCTGAATCGTGAGATTTCCGGCTTGTCCCGAAGCACTGCTGACAGTAATTCGTCCTCCATCTCGAACCAATACTTGTCTGGCGTCAACGCTTAAGTTCCCGGCTGTACCTCCCTTTGTTGCTTCCACCGATAGAGTTCCTTGTCCATTCAAGTCCACAGATTCAGCAGCATTTATAGTTAGATTTCCGGCTGTACCTGTTTGAGTAGAGGCGGCGATAGAACTATTATTACTGACCTCTACATTTAATCCTTGTAACCGAATATCTCCGCCTTGACTTGAGCGGGTAGCGGCGGATAGTTGTGAACCATTCTCAAGCGTCAATTGTCTGGTATTAATCGTTAAGTTTCCCGACGCCCCCGTTCCCGTTGATTCAGTCAACACTCTCCCCTGATTATTCAGGAATACAGAGTCAGCCGCCTGAATTTGCACAAGTCCACCTTGACCCCTACCAGAGGTTAAAGCAGATACCTGAGATTGATCTTGGACAGTTAACTTAGACGTATTAATTGTTATATTGCCAGCCTCACTAATACTGTCCGACTGAGCAAATAATCCACTCGCCAGCACTCCATTGTTAACACTACGGGCTACATTTGGTGTATCAAGTGAAACTTGGAGAGTATACTCGCGTCCAATCAATGATGATCCTGACCAAGCCTGAATAAAGTAGATGCCAGGTTCACTAAAAACATATCGGAGATAGGGATCATTTCGAGTGCTTCCCCCTGCACCTAGAGATGGAGACGCAACCGTGTTAGATGCAATTCTATTGCCAACACTATCGAAAAGGTGTAGTCGCATCGCTCCAAATAATTGCGGAGTGCGATCAATATCAAAAATACCGCGAGTTCCGGCTGTTGTTATTTCAAAGGAATAATAATCTTCATCAATGCGTGTGTTGCCTATTCCGGCAATAGACACATAAGGAATTCTTGTGGAAAATTCGACATTGAGATTGGCATGATCTGGATTATCGAGAAAAAACTGATCGAGTTTCTGGGCTTGATTAATTGAGTCGTTTGGCTCTAATTCATTCAGCGCAAAAGGATTAGTGATGGGGATATTCCTAGATGGAATCGGGGTAAAATTAGAGTCAATCCCAGCGATAAAAACCCCTTCTATCGTATTGACAGTAATATCACCCGCCTTGCCATTGCCGGATGTCGTCGTCACCAGTTGAGATCCCCCGGTTAAGGATAAGTTTTGCGCTTCAATGGTGATATCGCCTCCATCCCCTACTGCTGTTGAATTGACTGCCGTGCTGATGTTACTAGCATTAGTAAGTGAAACAGCCTCCCCAGCCTTTACCGTGACATTTCCCCCATCACCTTGACCTGCCGTGATGCTGAAAATAGCGCTATTATTATCGATAAAAATAGAGTCATCTGCCTGAAGTAAAACATTTCCTGCATTTCCCTGACCAAAAGTAGCAGTATCGATAAAAGAAGCGTTAGTTAAAGAAATGGCTTGAGCATCAATTGTAATATCACCCCCCTTGCCAATTCCTCCGGCTTCTAACGAGGTAAAAAGGCGGCTGTTGTCGAGTGAAACTAAGCCATCACTGAGAATAGAAATATTTCCAGCCTTTCCTGTACCTACCGCCGTGGTTGCGAGTTCAGTATTCGTTAAAACAACCGATGCTGCATTAATTTGGAGATTACCACCACTACCCTTGAAAGCATTACTGATAATCAAGCCATTTTCCAACTCAAATGTAGCAGCCGGACTGGTTAGGGTAATATTACCTCCCCTAGAACCAGAAGCGTCAATACGCGGGGAGTCACTTTCAGGTGTAGGATTGATCGTAATTTTACCGTTAGTTGTCGTGAGAGCGATCGCGCCTCCATTACCTGTAGTAAAGTTACCAAAGATTACACTATTCGGAGAAGATCTGAGACTCTCTGTAGAGATGTCATCCCCTGCGGTGAGGCGAATTGCCCCCCCATTGCCAAAAAAGGAGGAGGAGTCTATAGGGGCTGTAGAGATCTTGTCCCCTGCACTCAAGGCGATATCTCCACCATTTCCAGAAAAAGAAGAGGAGTCGAGAACGGTTGTGGAGATATTGTCCCCTGCACTAAACGCGATCGCGCCTCCATAATCAGCACCCGATGCGTTAACTGATTCTGTGGAGATATTACCACCTGCATGAAAGGCAATATCTCCTCCATTACCAGAACCCGATGCGTTAACCGATGCTGTGGAGATATTACCACCTGCGGTGATAGCAATATCTCCCCCATTACCCAAAAAAGCGGAGGACTTAATATCTCTTGAGACGATATTACCGCCTGCTGTGATAGCGATATCTCCCCCATTACCACTACTCGAGAAAGAATCTATTCGTTCTGTAAACCTAGAGTCTACGCTGGTTTTGGAAACAATATTACCGTCTGCGGTGATGGTAATATTTCCCCCATTACCACTACTAGAGGAGGAATCTATAACAGTGAAGAAAATATGACCGCCTGCGGTGATGGCGATGTCTCCCCCATTGCCACGACTAGATAAAGAGAGTAAAGACTCTGTAGTGATATTGCCACTTGCACTCAGGGTAATGATTCCCCCATTGCCATCATAAGAAAAGGAACGCACAGCCCCTGTAATCATGTCGCCTCTGGAGGTCAAGGCAATAGTTCCCCCTGGCGCGGTTAGAGAACCTGTACTCGTCACTTGATTTCCAGATAAAGCGAGAGTTTGTCCAGACTCTACCGCTAAATTTCCCCGATTAGTAATATCTCCAATGGGTAGAGTTCCCCACTGTAATCCTGGTGTGATAGTAATGGTCAACAAAGGCGGTGCTTGGGGATTGGTGGCACTAAACTCACTGCCATCAGGAAACGTAAAGCTATTCGCTGTAGATCCGACAAAGGAACCACCAATATCTAACTGGGCATTTTGTCCAAAAATAATCCCATTCGGATTAATTAAAAATAGATTTGCCGTTCCATTCGCCCGAATCCACCCATTAATATCGGAAATCTTAGCACCCGTTACCCGCCAAAAGATATTTTCAATATCCAAGGCATTGTTAAAAAATGCTTCACCCCCCGTCTGTACAGAAAATTCTTCAAAACTATGGAACAGGTTCATCCCCCGTACTGTTCCCCCATCAATCTGGCAAACTGGACACCCCGTCACCTGAGAATTGACTGGCAGAGTATTATCGGGGACGACTTGGGCTGAAGCCGGACTCAAATGCGCCAAAAAAGCCAAAGCCAGACTGCTCATCATTGAAACTCGAAATCTCGCCTGTGCCATAGCTGATGAAATATGGGGGGTAAGCTGTCACGCATTTAAATTGGGAATGGGTAGCGAGCAAGATGCAAAGCCTGCGGCATGGCTTCGCTAAACGCACTACAAGGATTTCGCAATTCTTAACATTATGGTTTAAATGCCGAACAGCTTAACTAGGTTCTCCTCCTACTATAGTCCGGGTTAAATCTATCGGCAATAATTCAGAACTCTGCCTTTAATCCGAACAATTAGTCGGGTTATTCCAGTTTCCAGAGGGCGTAGCTGTAAAAGATACCCAAAAACTAAAACCCAATGTAGGGGCGGGTTTAGGAACAAAATTAATGGAGCCACCAATCACCTTTATACAAAACCCGCCCTGCCCCAATCTTTCACTAATTCCCTAAAGTCCCAATTTCGACATTTTTTTGGTGCGATCGCGGTTGAGAATAAGGTGGGTTTTGTTGTCCAGTTTGGGATTAATCGATTGCCGTTCGGTGGGGGAATGGACAGGTTTTGTTGTTCATTGATCGGTGGGGAGGGCGGGTTTTGTTGTTCCGTTAGTAGTGACTAGCTGAATTGATTCCCTAAACCCGCCCCTACAATTGTTCCTAAACCCGCCCCTACAATTGTTCCTAAACCCGCCCCTACAATTGTTCCTAAACTCGCCCCTACAATTGTTCCTAAACCCGCCCCTACATCTAATTTTTATACCCCAAATGCATTTGCTAATAAATTACGCAAATTTATTGTTTTTGTCCACAGTCCAATGAACCGAAAATGCGATACATCCTTTGAGGAGATCGGGGAATGGAATCAATAGCCATCCCCCTCTGTTGATCCTTTACCACTGGGGTAAATTAATCATTAACTGTTCTGCGGCTTGTCGATTCAATGGCTTAGAGAAAAAGTATCCCTGACCATATTCACATTGCCGCCCTCTCAGTTGGGCTAACTGCATAGTCGTTTCTATCCCTTCTGCCACAACATCCATGCCTAAATTGTGAGCTAACGTCACAATCGCTTGCACAATCTCCCCATTTTCTCCCGCATCCCCCATGCGACTGACAAAGGAACGGTCAATTTTTAAGGCATCAATGGGAAACTGATGTAAGCGACTTAACGAGGAATAGCCGGTGCCAAAATCATCAATGTACAACTGAATATTCAATGCCTTAAGTCGCTCCAATAAAGCCGCCGCCGAATCGGAATGTTCCATAATGCCACTTTCCGTAATTTCTAACTTGAGAGTGCTGGGATTGACCTCTGTCTCTTGAATAATTTGGGCAATTTGCTCAATTAAATTCGTTTGGGAAAACTGTTTCCCCGACAAATTAACACTCATGGTTAACGGAGGATAGTGGCGAAATTGTCGTTGCCATTGGCGTAGCTGATAGCAGGATGTTCGCAATACCCACTGACCAATGGGAATAATTAAACCCGTTTCCTCAGCTAAGGGAATAAACGCGCCCGGTGAAATCATTCCCTGTTCTGGATGCTGCCAACGCACCAGCGCCTCAAACCCGGTAATTTTACCTGTCCCCAGGGAAATAATCGGTTGGTAATACACCTCCAGTTCTTGGCGTTCAATTGCCCATCGCAGTTCAGTTTCCAAGCGTAACTGGGCAAGGGCGCGACCGGACATGGCGGTGTCAAACATGACATAACAAGCGGTTCCTTGAAGTTTTGCCCGATGCATGGCGGTATCGGCATCTCGGAGCAAATCTTCCGCTCGGTTATACCCCATACCACTCAGGGCAATCCCGATACTGGCTGTGGCAAACACCTCATACCCATCTAAGTTAAATGAGGATTCCAATGTTTGGTGAATCGATTTGGCGATATCTGTGGCTGCTCCCGTATTGGGGATATCATCCAGTAGAATCGTAAATTCGTCCCCCCCTAACCGGGCTAAGGTATCGCTGGGGCGTAAGCACCCTTGTAATCGCTCTGCGATCGCACTCAGCAGTCGATCACCAACCAGATGCCCTAAACTATCATTGATGACCTTGAAACGGTCTAAATCCAAGACAATCACCGCACATAAATAGTCCCAACGTTGCCCTGCCCGTCGCAACGCATACTCCAACCGATCCATGAATAATGCCCGATTCGGTAATCCGGTCAATACATCGTGGAAGGCATCGTGGAGTAACTGTTCCTCCATGCGTTTGCGATCGCTAATATCCACCACCTGACTAATGTAGTGTAGGGGTTGACCTTGAGCGTCTCTGACCAACACAACTTTCAAAATAGCATTGACAATCCTGCCAGATTTTGATATAAATCGCCGTTCAGTTTGCAAATGAGAGAGTTCCCCCTGCAACAAGGATTGGTGTTGGGTAAAGTGGAGTGCCCGTTCAGTCGGGTGGCTAATTTCGGTAAACGTGAGAGCCAACAGTTCTTGAGCCGTATACCCCAAGGCGTCACACAATGCCTGATTGACCTTGAGGAATTGACCCTCAAGGGAGGTCATTGCCATGCCAATGGGAGCCAGTTCAAAGGTGAGACGAAACTGCTCCTCACTTTTGAGTAAAGCCGCCTCTGCCTGTTTGCGTTTGGTCGTATCGGTAGCAATTCCATCCATACGAATGGCAGTACCTCTGTGATCGTAAATTAGGCGGGCGCGATCGCGTAGCCAACGCACTTCGCCATCCGGTCGTACAACCCTATATTCTATATCTTTACTCCCCTGGTGCATCATCGTTTGAGATGCTATCTCCACCCGTTGGCGATCATCAGGATGAACGACTAACTCCCAGAGACTGGGACAATCCACAAAGTCGGATATTGGGCGACCATAAACCCGTTCTGTCGCTGGATTCAGGTAAATAAACTGTTGAGTCTCCAGGGACGCTGACCAGACTACATCGTCTAGAGACCTGAGAATACTCTCCAGCTTTTCCTCACTCTGTCGCAGGGCTTCCTCTGCCTGCTTCCGTTTAGTAATATCGGTTTGAATCCCGACAAAGTGGGTTAAATAGCCATCCCCATCAAAGACGGGCGAAACATAGAGTTCATTCCAGAAAAGACTGCCATCCTTACGATAGTTCTGTAAAATGACATGGCACTCTCGTTGCTCTTGAATCGCTGTCGCTAACTTACTCACCCCGGCTTGATTGTAATCAGGTTCTTGCCAGAAACGACAATTATGTCCAATTACCTCCTGTGCGGTATAACCGGTCATTGACTCGAAGGCAGGGTTAACATAAATAACTGGGTTATCCGGTTGATTCGGATCAGTAATAATCACCCCATTATTACTCGCCGCGATCGCTCGCTGCATTAGATAGAGATTCGCCTCTGACTGCTTATGTCCAATCGCCAAGGCTAAAACATTGGCAACCGCCTGGAGAAAGTGAATGTCATCTTCACTAAAACGGCGCTGGCTGGTGGTATGCGCCCCTAAAACTCCAAAGGGTTGCTCCTGACCCGGAATCACCACACTCACACCACTGACTACGCGATGATTGTAGAGCAGAGGGGGTCCACTAAAGCGAGTATCAATCGGTAGATCTTCCACCACGACAGGTTCTTGAGATATCAGATTATAACCCGCCTGGGAATTCCTGTTCGCACCGACTAAAGCATACCCAACTAATCCCGGCGACCAACCCACACCCGCTTTGAGTAAAAACACATTACCATTGGGTAGGAGTTCTAACACTTTGCAATACTCAACCTCTAAGGTTTGAGCAATCGTACTCACCGCTTCGTTCATCAGGGTATTTAAATCCAGCCCCGAAAGCGCCCGTTGGCTCAATTTAGCGATAGTTGCTTGCTGACGCGCTCGTACTCTCAGTTCTCGGTCTGGCTGTTCTGGATGGGTAACCTCTCGAATCACCAGTTGGGTTGCCTCTTGACCTTGATAAATGGCAGGTAAACGGGCAATTTCCACATCAATGATCTGACCATCTAACTGTACCAGTTGTTCGGGAATAAATTTTGTGGGTAAGGTTAGGGTGTGAGGTGGATTCGACCTTCGTTTGTGATCAGAGAATTTCTCTGTATGCTCAGAACCAACAACTCGGTGATCTTGCCTATTTCTCTGATTTTCCTGATCCTGAGAGTTAAAGTCTGACCAAGGTTTACCGATAAGTTGGCTTTGACTAATGGCTCCCAGTAATTTGACCCCTTTAGGATTGATATAAACCAGGGTTCCCTGATGTTCGAGAGCGATCGCGTTGGGAGATTGTTCGACCAACGTCCGATAGCAAGCTTCACTGTCTTTGAGAACGGCTTCTGTTTGCTGATATTGGGTAAGTTGCTGGTAGGTATCGCTGATATCATGGAATACACTCAGAATTGCTTTTTCCTGATTGAAGGTCAACACCTGCATGGAAACTGTTACCCACAACGGCGTGCCATTAATTGTATGAACGCAAAGTTCCTCATTCTGGACAATACCATTTTGGTCTAATGTGGCTAACAGTCTTTGCCAGTCGGCAGGATTTTCATAAAAATCGGGCATTGAGCCACCGATTAACTCGGAGGTAGCGACACCAAACAGTATGTTCGCATGGGAATTACCGTAGACAATCGTGCCATCAGAGACTCGTGCGATCGCGACAGGTACAGGAAAGGCTTGGGTAATCGCCCGAAATTGTTCTTCTTGCTGTTGCAGTTCGGCGTTAGTGTGTAGACAGTTTGCTATCTCTTGCTTCAGTTCATCCGACTGGGCGATCGCGCTGCCTTTAGCGTAAAGTTTGCAAGTATAATATTCTTCCGAGTTAGAGTATGAAGGGGACAAAATGTCTAGCTTCTTGACCTTGGCAACAAACGGTAACCATTGCCATAAGCCGATCAACAGCAGTGCAAATCCCAGCAGATAGACCAGTGTCATTGGAATCGGCGTATCGATTAGATTCAGGTTTAGGGTGGTCAAACCAAAAGTACGGTTAACTAAATCCATAAACCCATCCAGACAAATTAAGCCGTAACCCGCCAGCATATAGAACCAGCCCGGTTTTCGTTCAATCTGTGATTTTGAGCCGATCCACCACAAATAACCAAGAATAGGCATCATTAGGGACACCCTGAGGCTCCCGATTACAATTTCCCTCATAATTCATTTAGGGCAAGCGTGAGTCATCAACAAAAGGAACAGTCTATTTTGGAAGATCCAAACGTTTGTCAGATGTTTTCTTAAAAACGAAATAACACCAAATATCCACGTTAACTGGCTCAAAGGAGAACTCCCTGATGTCAGATTAAGTTTTGTCCGATGCATCTGCCCTGATATTTCTTCGCCAGAGTGGTATATTCAGTAATTTTTCAGCAACATCTGCTTATTGACACCAACTTGGGGATAATAAGGAACAGTAGATTGGTGACGACAACTACGTCGCCATCTGTTTGTATCTTAGAACACTAACCTTGTCTTAATAGTTGACAAAGATGCCATACTATGCATGGAAAAAGCGAGTATTCTAGTCTGATTTTCCCAATCCAGTACCAGCGCCCATAGGATGACTTGACTGACTCTAGCCCTATAGTCTCTTGTCCCTTCAAAGACGCTCAGCCAATCTCAACTTGGCAGAACGAGCACGGGGGTTTTCATCCCGTTCCGTGGGTTGTGGAGTTATGGGTTTTTTGGTAAGCACCCGCAATATTGGTGAATCCCGCAAGTGGTGTTTAACCAGACGGTCTTCCAAGCTGTGAAAACTAATAATACCAATTCTGCCGCCTGGTTTTAACCATCTAGGCGCACAATTGAGAAATTTTTCTAGGGAGGATAATTCTTGATTAACGGCAATGCGGAGCGCTTGAAAGGTGCGCGTGGCGGGGTGAATCCTACCATAACGGTATTTTTTGGGAACGGATCGCGCGATCGCCTCGGCTAATTGGGTGGTTGTCTCAAAGGGGCGACGTTCCACAATTGCCCGGGCAATCCGCCGGGATAAGCGTTCTTCACCATACTCATAAATAATGTTTGCCAGTTGGGTTTCATCCCAGTGATTGATAATCTGGGCGGCGGTTAAGGATTGGCGTTGATCCATCCGCATATCTAGAGGGGCTGGATGGCGAAAACTAAAGCCGCGATCGGGAATATCCAGTTGGGCGGAACTAACGCCTAAATCAGCAACAATGCCATCAAATAACGAATCGGGCGGTTGATAGTCCACAAAATTCCCCCGCCAAAATTGGATGCGATCGCCATAAGAGGCTAACCGGGTTTGAGCGGCTGCGATCGCTTGGGCATCTTGGTCAATCGCCGTAACACGAACCTCCAGGCTCGCCGATAGAATTAACTCACTATGTCCACCGCCGCCCACCGTCGCGTCCAAATAATGCCCACCGGGACGAATCGCCAATCCAGCGATTAATTCCTTACTTAAGACTGAACGATGAAAAAACTGCGCTGTTTGCGCGTCAAAGTCCATATAATTAAAGGGATGCAACAAAAGTAAACATAAGCAAAGCGATCAGCGATGAGCAATAAAGGCTGTCAATCGGTAGGGTTGGTAAATTCAATCCAGAGATAGACCCAAATCAATAGACAATAGGGATATTCAGAAAAAGACTTGTGCTAATCGCGCTCTCTGGGACAGGATGCTATTGTACCGTTGTTCTAGACCATTACCTGATTACCTGAATGTCTATGTTAAAGCGTCATCGCTAAAAATTGGGGAAACCAGTACATCACTATGGCACAAATCGAAACTAGAACCGACCCAATGGTTCTCAACTTGGGTCCTCACCATCCGTCCATGCACGGCGTTCTCCGCTTAATCGTCACTTTAGACGGGGAGGATGTGATTGATTGTGAACCGGTTATCGGCTACCTGCATCGCGGTATGGAGAAAATAGCCGAGAACCGCACGAATATTATGTATGTCCCCTATGTGAGTCGGTGGGACTATGCAGCGGGCATGTTTAACGAAGCGATTACCGTTAACGCCCCGGAAAAGTTAGCGGATATTGAGGTACCCAAACGCGCCAGCTATATCCGCGTGATTATGCTGGAGTTGAATCGCATCGCCAATCACCTGTTGTGGTTAGGACCCTTTCTGGCTGATGTGGGGGCGCAAACGCCTTTCTTCTACATCTTCCGGGAACGGGAATTAATTTACGACTTGTGGGAAGCCGCCAGCGGACAACGCCTGATTAATAATAATTACTTCCGTATTGGTGGAGTAGCGGTTGATATTCCTTATGGGTGGGTTGACAAATGTGAAGACTTTTGTGATTACTTCGCCCCTAAAGTCGATGAATACGAACGCTTAATTACCAACAACCCTATTTTCCGCCGTCGTGTTGAAGGGGTGGGTACGATTACCCGTGACGAAGCAATTAACTGGGGACTTTCAGGTCCAATGTTGCGGGGGTCTGGCGTGAAGTGGGACTTGCGGAAAGTTGACCACTACGAATGTTACGACGACTTTGATTGGGACATCCACTGGGAAACCGCTGGGGATTGTCTCGCCCGATATTTAGTGCGGATTCGGGAAATGCGGGAATCCCTGAAAATTATTCGTCAAGCATTAAAAGGATTACCTGGTGGTCCTTACGAAAATCTGGAAGCCAAACGCATGGCGGAAGGAAAGAAGTCTAAGTGGAATGATTTTGATTATCAGTTTAGTGGTAAGAGAATTCCGCCAACCTTTAAGATTCCCCAGGGTGAACATTATGTTCGCTTGGAAAGTGGAAAGGGAGAATTGGGAATTTTCATTATCGGGGATGATAATATCTTTCCTTGGCGTTGGAAGATTCGTCCACCGGATTTCAACAATTTGCAAATTGTACCCCATATTTTGCGGGGAGTCAAGGTAGCAGATATTATGGCGATTCTCGGTAGTGTTGACGTAATCATGGGTTCAGTAGACCGCTGATTAAGTTATAGATAAGCTGTCATGCATTTAAATTGGGTATTAATAGCGAGCAAGATGCTCGCACTACAAGGATTTCATGATTCTTGATATTAAGGTTTAAATGCCGAACAGCTTACTGGGAGGAAGTGGCACGTTAGTTGATGTGCCACTTTTTTTTGCGATATTTATAGAACTTTTTTCTTCACTATTGCCCATTGCCCATTGCCCATTGCCCATTGCCCATTGCCTAGCGCATAGCGCTATATGTCTCCATTAATGTTGATGTACTCCCTACGACTCTTGCTTGTGAACCCGATTCACTGGACACTAGAAAAGTTGTGCCAAAACTCGTCCAGTTGAGGGGGAGAAAATTGTGACGTTTACTTCAATTCATGCTTGTCGAAAAAGCATCCGTCAAAAGATGGAAAAATGCCGCATCGGTACGTTAATGCTAATGGAAGGGATTGACGAAACCCGATTTTATCGCCAAGCGCATCCGGATTTTAGTCCTGTGGGTTGGCATTTGGGTCATATTGCGTTTACGGAAGCGTACTGGATTCTAGAACGCTATGCTGGCTTAAAACCCCTATTTCCAGAGTATCATCGGCTTTTTGCGGCGGATGGTTTACCGAAGTGCGATCGCCAAAAATTACCGTCCTTGGCAGAAATTCAAGATTATCTGGATATCGTCAGAACTCAAGTCTTTGATTATCTGGAAATTGCCCCCCTAGATCACCAAGAACGCTTATGGCGATGGTTAGTCCAGCATGAGAGTCAACATGGTGAAACCATTGCCCTTATTTTGCAATTACACCACCTATCGACTCAAGGTAATACCCTGTGCCAAACTGGACGCACACCTAGGTCATTCATTCTGACTGAATCCTTTGCACCTCAAGCAGATAAGACGCCGGATCAAGGACAGATGATTGAAATTCCGGCGGGTGAGTTTGAGATGGGAAGCGATGAGATTGATGCAATGGATAACGAACGTCCATGCGATCGCGTTTTTTTAGATACCTACTGGATCGATCGCTACCCCATTACCTGTCAACAGTATCGCGCTTTTATTGAAGCGGGAGGATATCAAAATCATCAGTGGTGGTCTATAGAAGGATGGAAATGGTTGCAAGATAATCCTGTCGCCTATCCCCTCTATTGGTCAGATGAACCCTTTTGGGATAATCATCCGGTCTATGGGGTGAGTTGGTATGAAGCCGAGGCTTATGCTAATTTTGTCGGCAAGCGATTACCCAGTGAAGCGGAATGGGAAAAAGCGGCAAGTTGGGATGTACAAAAGGGATGTCGTCACATCTATCCCTGGGGTGATACGGAACCCACATCTTATGTTTGTAACTACGATAATACGGTAGGACACACCACTCCGGTTAACGCCTATCCCCAAGGAAAAAGTGCATCAGGTTGCTACGACATGCTGGGGAATGTTTGGGAATGGACAGCTAGTTGGTTTGACGGATACAAAGGATTTGTCAGTTATCCCTATCGCGGCTATTCTCAAACTTATTTTGATGGCGAACATCGGGTTTTGCGCGGCGGTAGCTGGACAACTCGTCCGTGGGCGATGCGCTGTAGTTTCCGTAATTGGTATTATCCCAGTGTGCGTCAAATTTTGGCTGGGTTTCGCTGTGCGGCGGATGGATAATTCGTGAAGGGAGATGGGGTGAGGGGGTGAAAGGGTGATGATCAGGGCGGGTTTTGAATTGACGTTACAGTAGTTTGCTCTGCTATGCGGTACATTGTCGATCCCCCTAAATCCCCGTGCAAAAAAAGCGAAGCATCCTTTGGCTTCCCCCTTTTGAAGGGGGACGGGAGGGGGATCTGAAGGGGGACTTTGATCTACTGTACTTTATTACAGTGCAAAGAGCTGTATCATCAATAGCGAAACGTAATTTCCTAAACCCGCCCCTACAGACGCGATGCGCGAAACGTCTTTAACCCTAAAATCTATTGTTTTTATTTCTAAACCTTTACTCTATTAACGACTTCTACTATTAATTACCGCCGCAAACAACAGATAAAGCACACCAAAAGCGATGGCAACTTCTTCAGCCCATTTCGAGCCATAGATTCTATACCAGTTATCAAAACTTCTTAAAATACGAAGGATGGAATCTATACCCCAATCCAGAAGTTGAAAACCAATATAAATTAATGCCGCCACTCCTAATGCTTGTATAAAAGCATTTTTGAATAAATCATGCATGGGAATTATTTAATATATAGGTGATTTTATTATAACTGAGATAATATAGCATCGGCAATAATCTTAAGTGATGAGAAGGTGTCTGGTCAACTTCATGGCGGAATTGGCTCAAGCTTTCATGCGATCGCCTAAACCTATTGTGTATAGTTTTATACATTAAAGTTTATAAGTCTGAGCCGAGTTATAGAGACAGGTTAAACTTGATAAAAAAAAGCTAAACATTTTTCGTTTCTGTGATAACGGAGGGGATAAAAATGGATGAAGTTGTTAAAAAAATTGCCGCGTTGGGATTACCTGGGGTAATTTTGGTGGTGACGATGGCGGCTACAGGGTTGACAGGGGCGGCGGCTATCACGGCGGCTTTAGCATTGCTGGGGGGTCCGGCGGGAATGTTAGGTGGAATTGCGGTTTTGGGATTGACGGGATTGATTACGGATGCGTTAGCTGAGGTGGGGCTTGAGGATTTACTTACAGCAGTTTATTGTCAGCGGCGTCAGAGTGAACCTCATGGGAAGTTGATTGAAGAGATTGAGGCGCTTTCCCTATTTGATGGGGATATTAAGGATAGGTTAAAAGCGACGGTAACGGATGGGTGTGGTTGTGATACTGTAGTGAATGCTTACTTAACAGATGCAACTCAAGACGCGATCGCAATTTTAGAACGGGTTCCGGGTATGACTCCTGCACATCACCGCGATTTCAAGCAGTCTAATCCTATTATTCGACTCAGGGATGGTGCAGCAGTGAGAACCTGGAAAAATCCCTTAGGTGTTGACCATGTTTTTGTGGCGGATAGTCATGACAGCATGGTTTATGGGGGATATGTGGGTTGGATTCACAGTGAAGGGTTAAATTCTGCGATCGCCCAAATTAGACGAGATTTGACTTAATTTTTATTCTTTTATCGGATATCGGATTGAAAGCTTGTGTGATCGCATAACATTTATATAGACAAGGTGAAAGTGATGGCAGTAACAAGGATAATCACGATGGCTCAATTAAACCAACAAAAATGCGAAGCTTGCACCAAGAATTCATCCCCCGTTAGCCAAGAGGAGATCGCCCAACTGAAACCGGAAATCCCCGACTGGAACCTAATTCAGCCAGAAGGGGAAGCCCACTTAGAACGGTCTTATGAATTTCCCGATTTCAAACAAGCGATCGCCTTTACCAACCGTGTGGGTGAAATCGCCGAAGAACAAGGACATCACCCCGCTATTTTAACCGAATATGGTAAAGTCACTGTAACCTGGTGGACTCATGCCATCTCCGGCTTACACAAAAACGACTTTATCATGGCGGCAAAGACGGATGATATCGCTAGCCAGATGGCTGGATGAGGTTTAGGGAAGCTGGGGAAGCAATGTAGAGACGTGCCATGGCACGTCTGGAAGCTGGGGAAGCTAAGGGAGCAAATGACAAAGGACAAAGGACGAATGACAAATATCCCCTTCCCACCTAAAATTATACGAATCAGGAGTTCCCTAAATTTAGTAATCATCGAAGACCTATGACTCATCGCCCTATTATCCTCGGTATTGTCGGTGATAGCGCTGCTGGTAAAACAACGCTAACACGAGGAATTGCTCAAATCTTGGGCGAAGATGAAGTCACAATCCTCTGTACCGATGATTACCACCGCTATGATCGCCAGCAACGGGCGCAAAAAGCCATTTCAGCCCTTCATCCTGACTGTAACTATCTAGATATCATGCAGCAGCATCTGGGTTTGCTGCGAACGGGACAATCGATTCTCAAACCTATTTACAACCACAACACGGGTACCTTTGACCCCCCAGAGTATATTCAACCCCGCCGATTTGTGATTGTTGAAGGATTACTCGGCTATTCTACTCGCTTAGCGCGTGAGTGCTTCGATGTCAAGGTCTTTTTAGCCCCTCCAGAATCACTGCGGAGTGAGTGGAAAGTTAAGCGGGATACGCGCAAGCGAGGGTATACGGATGAACAGGTACTCGAACAGTTGAGAAAACGGGAACCGGATTCGGAGGAATTTATCCGTCCCCAGCGTAAGTGGTCAGATATTGTGGTTAGCTTCTACCCTCCTGACGAACTATCGGAGGAACAGAGTGATTTAATGCTGAATGTGCGGTTAGTCCTCAGACCGACAATTCCCCATCCAGATTTTACTCGACTCCTGAGTCCTAGCAAATCCCATCTGAGTACAGCTATTCGTCTCGAATTAGACCGAGATATGGGTAAACCTGTAGATGTTCTGGAAGTTGATGGTCATGCGACGGAGGAACAGGTACGGGAATTAGAACGGATTTTATGTAGCGAAATTCCTTACTTGGGTAAATACTGCACATTAGAAGGTGATCCTAATATTGGTAAGGTGACGGGAACCACAGGGGAAACACTCCAGAGTTATCCCTTAGCATTAACCCAACTATTGATTACCTATCACATGCTCAAAGCGGCTCATATTTATCAGTCCAGTGAACCCGCGTTAACCTGAAGTTCTCTCCAGCCGAAAACAGAGCTTTCCCATCTGATATTTACAGCAGTTTTCAAGTTAGTAGACTACAGACGATCATTGCGCCCAAAAGCAAGCCGATACAATTTTGTATTCCATAAACGTGAAAAGCGCTGTAAGCATCCCCTAAGCTGTCACGCATTTAAATTGGGAATGGGTAGCGAGCAAGATGCTCAATGTAGCGAGCAAGATGCAAAGCCTGCGGCATGGCTTCGCTAAACGCACTACGGCAAGGATGAGAGCAATTCTTGACGCTCTTTCTTTTGGGTGTACCTCATCTGTAACGGAAAGGCAATGTTAGTCCTGTGTGATGTTCAATTCAGATTCCGGCGAAAAAGCTAAACTGAAGAGAAGTCGCGATCGCTCTTTGTCCCCGCGATCGGGTAAGGGTTCCAAATACATTAGATCTCCAAAGGAGATTGAAACAGCACTTGATGCGTTAGCCTATTGCTATATGAAACTTCCCCATCCCGAACAAGCTATTATTGATGAGGAAAAACTATCAGGTTACTGTCTCAATCCGAGACATTCAGATGGTCAACACAAAGCGCGGGTTTTTCAATCGGCTTTAGGGATTGGAATTAATGATGCTGATGAGTTAAGAGCCGCACTGATGCAAGCTATCCAAACGACCGATACCGTTCTCGATAAACGCAATCCATACGGGCAAAAGTATAAAGTAGATTTTTTGATGGTTAGAGAGGACAAACAGGCAATGGTTCGCAGTGTTTGGCTCGTTCGCGATGAGGAAGATTTTCCGCGATTGGTTACTTGTTTTATCCTGTAAGGAGGAATGGGAAAGGACTATGAATCCACAAATTAAGTTATTAGACGTGGTGGCACTTCTGGAAGACTTGCCTGAGCTAGAATTATATCGAGGTCAAGTGGGAACAATTGTTGAAGTATACGAACCGGGAGTTTTTGAAGTTGAGTTTAGCGATATGAATGGTCGTGCTTATGCTATAGAGACATTCAATGCTAACCAATTGATGGTTTTACATCATTACAAATTAACCGAGGAAATGTTAGTTCAAGCTTGAAGTGATCGCTCTCGTAGAGCATCAAGACTTCATCCTCAGGATTTGAACAGAGGGCGACCCGACCCAATTGAGTGGAATGGCGTTGTTAATTTATGGACGCAGGTCGCCCCTACGGATAGAAATTGGCTAGGAACTAGAAATCAGGAAAGGTGTAACCGACGCCAAGGATAATCCCGATATCAGTCTCATCTTCGATAAAACCAATATTAATTGACCCGTTAGCGACAAACGATCGCGACAAGGGTACATCCACTCCCCCAGTGAGTAAAAATCCGATATTGTCATCGCTATCCGTTGACAAGGCGACACCTCCGCCTAAAAACGGCGCAAAGCGTACAGGTTCAAAGGGATCAACACGGGGAATCAGAAAGTCGTAAGTCAAGGGAACCATAAAAAGTGCATCATCGCCAATAATTACACCAGGTCGCAGGGATATATTACGAGACAAACCAATTTTGCCGTTTATAACAAACCCAGCATCCCCTAACGCCGTCTCACCCCCATCGTCAGCATCAGCCTCAGCGACATCATCTTCTTCGGTTAAACCAATGTTGATACCAATCCCCAAATAGTTAGGAACGCCGCGAGTTCCTCGGCGGATATCGAGGTCGGTTTGAGCGAGAGTCCGGGACTCATTCAACACGATTTCTTCATCCTGAGTCGGCTGTAGGGTCAGCGCATCAGCCGAGGAGTTCAGGGACTCGGGGACAGATTGAGTCGCGATCGCATCCTCTTGAGTGATACGCTTCACAGATGAGGCTGGAGAATCTGCAACCGTTGGATTCAGCGAACTCTGGGCGGTAGCTGAATTGTTGGTGAGTCCTTTACTCCAGGACACAGAGGGAGTCGGTGAGTCTACAGTAGCACTGGGTAGGGGTGTAGTTTCTGGCAGTGAAGACCCAGCCGGGAGATTGACTGCATCTTGAGTCAGTGCGGGGTCACCTGTCAGTCGATTAACCCAAGCATTGGCGGGTTCAGCCGTCCCCTCGGTGCGTACCTCAGCCGCAATGGATTCTAAGCGAGTCAATGATCCGCCGCCTGGACTGGAGACTTGAGCGTGAACGGGTAAGGGATGGTTCCCCATTGTGACTACCCCTAAACCAACGCCGTAAGTAACGGAGCGTAAAAGATTATGTTTCAAGGTCACTCCTCGACAAAAGATGTAAAGATTGAAATCAGCAAAACCGATTTGCTTATTATTGTCTAGGATTGCGGCTTCCTCGCCACTAAGTCAATATAGTTCCTAATTTTGCGGAAGATCGCGGAAATTAGTTGGCAAGAGTAATCTTAACTGGGTGAACTACTACACCCTCTATCCCGTTGCCAAAAGCATCTGGGACTACTTTACGAATGATGTTGTAACTGCCGTTGATGTCGGCGTTGAATTTGACGCCGATTTTTGATTGGTACAACCCACGCTTAACACGACGACCGCTAAATTTTGCTGTTTTCGCCTCTGGACTTCCGTGAACAGGAATACAATCTCCATCCAGGAAACTAGCAACCGACGTATAAGATTCTTCGGTGATGATGACTTTTATGCCAACCCGTTCAGCTTTATAGGTCAACATCTTGATTAATCTTGCATGGGGAACGCTGGTAAAGTTTTGATTGTTCACCTTGCGAGGCAAGGCACAATAAGACTCCTCTAGTCGCATTCGAGATGCCATCTCGTTGTAGGAGAGGATTTGATGGGTTTTAAAGAAATGTTGACGAATTTCGTAATTGGCTCGGTTGTAAAGATTTTTCGACTTGAAGGCTAAGTCATCAATCTCTTTCCATTTTCGAGTGCCTTGACGAACTACGTGCTTCTCAACAAGTTTCATTATCTTAGAGATGCGTAATCCAATAATTTTCTGCGGTAATTTTCCAGAACCTCTGTATAGATTACCGCAACTTGCCCTAATTTTCCGTATTCTTAATGAATGGAAACAATACTCATTGCTTGGACAACCTTTTGAGAAATAAACGGGAGAAGGTCTGGATTTTGACTCTGAGTTTTGCTTTCAGTGAATACAACCAGGAGATAGGGTAATATCGATGGTATCTCGATGTAAGCCGCATCATGGCGCACTTGAGATGAACAGGCGGATTTAGACCACAACTGAGCCTCTGGCGGAAGACCAGCGCCTAAGAATCCAGTAATTTGATGATTGGGGGTATCCTGAGTATCGGCAGGGTTCAGATTGCGTTTAAGCAGACTCATCATCACCTGCGATCGCACGGAGGATACCGCCACGCCACCCACAATACTATGGAGTAGCCGTGCTGTGGCATTGGTGGTTAACATATTCCGATTTTCCATCAAGGTTCCCATAAATAGCCGTTCCCGACCATAAGGTCCATCACTCCAGGTTTTTTGATTGACGTTAATCGATTCTAAGTCTTGCCAACCCAGAGATTGAAAGTAACGATTAACAATATTACGTTGTAGCTTCCAGGTTTCAAAGGGACCAGGGGTTAACTCAGGACCACTGGTGGTTCCACTCAAGACATCGACGACTAAACTTAAGGCATCATGGCTAGCGTCAACAATCATCGCCTTAATTGCCCGTTCCAGTTCATCCGATGATTCGACCATGGCGGTTTCTAACCATTCTTGGATGGCGACCAGATAAAATAGGGCAACCAAATCCGCTGGGTAAATTCGCTCAACCCCCCGATAACTAAAGCCTCGGACGGGATATTTCCAAAATTCATCCGCCGAAAGCGCCCCTCCAGTATTTACGGGGATGGGGGGATCATAAACCATCCAGGTGAAAGCAATTTGATTGCGGGCAAGTCCAGGAAACTCTAACCAAGCGGCGTCGAGAATCTCTGTACCAATTTTTTCGAGTTGGTCGTCCTTACGAAAGAATGTCATAATTTGCTCTCAACAAGTGATGTCAACGCTTACCAATATGGTGGTACTTCCAGAATTATCTGCATTAAAACATGGTGAGTACATCTGCCGTGTTAATTTAGACCTTTATGATTCTCCCGCTTGTGCGAGTTTAGCGACTCAAGCGGCGGCTGGACGCCATTTACACCCCTTGTTATCGACAGCCAGGGAACAGGCTGTCGAGGTGCAGTTATGTGAGGATGGATATCAGGCTTGGTTACGAGTCGAGGATATCAGTCACCTGGAAATCGCCCCTCAACCCTATCACGCGATCGCACTCTCCCGTCCTCAAATCCAAGACCGACTCCCAGAGGTGATAGCATTTACCCAAAAAGCGATGCAGCAGCCGAATTATTACCTGTGGGGGGGAACCGTGGGACCCAATTATGATTGTTCAGGATTGATGCAAGCAGCGTTTGCAGCATCGGGAATTTGGTTACCGAGAGATTCTTATCAGCAGCAGGCGTTTACTCAATCAATTCCTTTAGCAGAAGCGCAAGCGGGTGATCTAGTTTTCTTTGGCACACCTGAGAAAATTAATCATGTGGGTCTTTTTTTAGGCGATGGCTATTATATCCACAGTTCGGGAAAAGAAGATGGTCGAAATGGGATTGGCATTGACTGGCTTTCGGATCAAGGAGATAAAGTAAGTCAAACTTATTATCAGCGGTTTAAGGGAATCGGGCGAGTCGCTGTCAGTTATAGCAACCGCCATAGTGGTTAGGACACATCTTATGGTAGAGACGTTCCGCCGGAACGTCTTGAACAACAGTTTGCTTGTCCTAATCGATGTGTCTACTGCTATATTTCCCGTGATACGTTAAGCTGTTCGGCATTTAAACCATAATATCAAGAATTGCAAAATCCTTGCCGTAGTGCGTTTAGCGAAGCCATGCCGCAGGCTTTGCATCTTGCTCGCTACCCATTCCCAATTTACCTAAACAGACAATTTGATGACAGCCACAAGCTTCAATATCTGCCATAGCTGCTTGTAATCTAGGCAGATTTCCGTGAATATCCGAAATAATTGCCACTTTTTCCATAGACATAAGACGAATGACATAAACAAATGACATAAACAAATGACATAAACAAATGACAAACAACGACTAACTCAATTCCCAATCTAGGCAAAATTCTCCGGGACGCCCCCAGGGATAAACAGCACAGTTAATCCCATCACTGCCATGATAATACTGACAAACCTTACAAGGTTGAGACTGTTCTAATTTTTCCCGTAGATGACTCCAGTTTTTCTCAACTATTAGGCGGTAATGGTTAGCTTGTACGTGATTAGGTGAAATTGTCAAAGCTTTTTCAAAAGCTGCTAATGCCTTCTCATACAGTTTAATAATTTGGGAGCCATACTCAGTCCAAGGTTGAACACGACATTCATAGAGTTGAATAATCTTGAAAATAAGAATACCGTAATCTGTCCACGTATCAGCCGAAGCCATCTGTGGTTCTTTTTTAGTATCGAGTAAAACTCGTTTCAGAGTATCCAGTAATTCTCTAGGTTGCCAAGGTTTCCCGACATACGCCTCAGCGTGTTTGATCCCGTAAGACAGTGCTAATTGTTGCCCTTTCCCCGTTAAAAGCACGACAGGAATATTCTGGGTATGAGGATTTGCCTTTATCAGGCGACAAACTCTGTAGCCATCAATGCGCGGAATGACCAGATCTAATAGCACTAAATCAGGAGAATTGTGCTGAATTTGCCGGAGTGCTTCCACACCATCACGGGCTTGAATGACATTCCACCCACTCCACGTTAACTGCTGAGAAACGCATTCCCGCTGGCTGAGAGAATCTTCGACAACTAAAACAGTATTCATTGATAACAACCTGCTGACTGGAGGGAAGCTTTCGCGCGACTAGCACAGATTAGGTTAAGTGTACCCATTTCTTCCAGGTTTCTGATCACCCCTTATAGAATCGCAGTTTTAAGTAGGCGATCGCACAATTTTTGGGTATACTTTTCATCACAGACAAAACATCATGATTTGTAGGGGCGGGTTTTACCTTATCTGTTGCGACAAAACCCCTGATGCAATAAACCCGCCCTGACCACAACCATTAACTTATATACTCCAGTTGGCGTAGGTGTAGGGTAGGCATTGCCCACCAGAATACGAGGAGCGTGACATTCAGTTGAAAGCTGAAGCTTGGACGACAAACGACGCGATCGCCTGTTAGGTTACAAGTGTCTCTAATCTCGCTAGAATCTCATCCATTAACTTAGAGGGCGCTTTTTCCAGAAAAACCGCTTTTCTCGCGCTACAGTCAACGGCTCTAATCTGATCGACTAATACAACGCCATAAGTCTGCATCTGAGCGGGCAGTTCCACTTCAAAGGGCCATCCCTTTTTGCGGCTTGTAATCGGACAAGCCAGCACAATCTTAGACATTCGGTTATAGGTTAATGGTGAAATGATAATGGCTGGACGATAGCCTGCCTGCTCACTCCCAGTACGGGGATTCAGTTCCAATTGGATGATATCACCACGTTCTGGGACGCGCCCATCGATCTTTACCAACGTTCTTCTCCCATCGGCTCTCCCCAATCCACCGAATCATGCTGCATATCCGGAGTTACATCTTTCAGCAGTTCATCAAGGGTATACCTGGGTTTTGCCGGAGACAGAATGATCTTGTTTCCCTCAGTTGAAATGGTAACTAAGTCTCCTTGTTTTAATCCCATCTGTTGAATCAGGGTTTGCGGGAGCCTGAGTCCAAGAGAGTTACCCCACAGGCTGATTTTTTGGGTGATCATAATTGAGAATTACAATCCGATGTTTACACATTGAGTATACTACTGCTTTTTGGTCTACCGGAGGGCATTACCACTCCCAATCTGTTCCATCTTCCAGACGTTCCACCGGAGGAATCTCTACATCGCTACCCTATCTGCTCACCAACCGAGAGCGATCGCGTAAAATGTTAAAGACCGTTTGTTATACCAGCTAGGATGGCTCAAGACTGGGTAAAACAGAAGACTAGGACGAGTAAAGAGCTACAATCCATAACCTATTATGGGATTCTGGGGGTACACCCTAGCGCATCTGCTCTAGATATCCGTCGTGCCTATCGGGAACTGAGTAAACGTTATCATCCCGATACCACCGACTTACCAAAGGAAACAGCAAAGACGAAGTTTCAACAGCTTAATGAAGCCTACGCGACTCTGAGTAGTCCAGAACGGCGAATCCTGTATGATCAAACTATTCGCTATTCTCGTGTCAACGTCATTCAACCTCCACCCGGATTGAACCGTCCCGTTGGGCGATCGCGCGTTGAACATTCATCCTCGGCTTACCTTGACCCCACAGACCGTCCTCTCTCCGCTGGCGAGTTATTTGCCCTATTTATTTTGGGGATAACTTTCGTGGGATGCTTGGTACTGGCAATTGTAATTGGCTTAACCCGAGGAGACAATGCCTTTCAAGTTTCTGGGATATCTCTATCTAGTCGAGTCACCACGCCACCCCTAACTCAACTACAGCGAATCCCTCGATATCCCCTTTCTAACCAACTGTTCTCCCCATCTCATCCACCGTCAATCCCTCTTTTTGTTCCATCCCTCAATTTATGAAAACTTCTATGGTACTTCCCTCATCTGACACTCCCCTCTATAACCATCCCCTTCCTGAAATCGAAAATTGGCTCCGTTCTCAAGGATGTCAACAAGATAGCAACGAACTCAATTGCTGGCGTGTAGAACGACCAAATTGGCAAGCCGAACTCTGTCTGGAAGTTGAGGAATTAGCCGTGCGTTACATTAATGCGGCGGAAGGAAGACGTGACATTATGCGTTCTTTCAAGTATTCCCTCAGTCGCGAAGATGTAGAAGCAGCGGTTTTCTCTGGTCCTTAAAATTCTAAATTCTCAGAGTTAATTTTTGAATGATTAACTAACAATTCAGACGCGCCATTGCACGTCTGTAACAGTCAATCCCTTGATGAGTCAGTGTTTTTCTTCAAAGAAAGCCCATTGCCTATTGCCCATTGCCTAGCGCGTAGCGCTATAAATCTCAAACCTTCCCAAAACGCCGTTCTCGTTTTTGATAAGCAATTAAAGCTTGATGAAACGCTTCGCGGTCAAAATCGGGCCAAAAAGCGTCGGTAATATAAAATTCAGCATAAGCCATTTGCCAGAGGAGAAAATTGGACAACCGCATCTCTCCACTGGTGCGAATCAGCAAATCCGGATCACCAATATTGGCAGTATAAAGATGGCGAGAAAACAGCGCTTCGTCAATCTCCTCCGGTTGAATCTCACCCTGCTGAACCTGAGTCGCAATTGTCCGACAAGCCTGCAAAATCTCTTCCCGTCCACCGTAATTAGTCGCCACGGTAAATTGAATCCCGGTATTCTTTTGCGTTTGGATCATCGACCGTTCGATTTGGTTTTGCAGGGATTGGGGTAGCGCCGTTAAATTTCCCACAAACTGAATGCGTACATTCTCCTCCATCATCTCTTTGAGTTCTCGAATTAACACCCGCTCAAACAGCGTCATCAAAAACTCAACTTCTTCGATAGGACGTCCCCAGTTTTCGGTAGAAAAGGCATAAGCAGTCAGGGCTTGGATACCCCAATCATCACAACAGCGCAACAACTGTTTTAATGTGTCTACGCCTCGGCGATGACCCATAATCCGAGGAATGCCTCGACGTTTTGCCCAACGACCATTGCCATCCATAATCACCGCTACATGTTTGGGTAGGCGTTCCTGGTCGAGATCGCTCGGTAATTCTTTTAGTATCGTTTGCATAATAGTTGTATAATAATAGTCATTTCTTTTTTCGAGACGTGGATGACGGCAGACGCAGCAAACGCGAAATGAGTAGCCGTCCCTGAGACTTCACTTGGCGACCTAAACTGCGTAAACCGGGGGCAACTGCCTCACGGTCAACCGCTGTCGAAAATCGAGCCTCTAACAGTTCTTTGAGTTTACTACTGGTTAAAGGTCGGTTGAGTCCGCCGCGTTCCGCCAATGAAATTGAACCCGTTTCTTCGGATACAACAATACAAAGGCAATTTTCGACTCGCTCAGTAATTCCCATAGCCGCCCGATGGCGCGTACCCAGTTGTCGTGAAGCCGTTCGCTCTGACAGAGGTAAAATCACGCCCGCTGCTGCTACGCGAGACCCCCGAATTAATACTGCCCCATCATGGAGTAATGTGGTCGTCTGGAAGATGGTTTGCAGCAGTTCTTTAGACAGTTCAGCATTTAACTGTACCCCTGGTACAGAAAAATCTCGCTCGTCAATGGTTCCATTGGTTTCCATAATTATCAATGCGCCAATCCGATTTTGGGATAATTCTTTAACCGCATCGACAATTTCATCTGTAACGCTATCTGCTTTAGGCATAGGGCGGCGTTGGGATTGAAACAACTGCCGAATTTCTCCCCGCCCGACTTGTTCGAGAAAGCGGCGAAATTCTGACTGAAAGATGACAGCCATCGCCACAGCCGAACCAACTACCAATTTTTCTAACACAAAACTCAACAGGGTCAATCCTAGTTGATTACTGACCGCTGCCGCTAGCATCAAGACGATTAGCCCTCGAACCATCCACAAGGTACGACGCTCCCCGATAATGAGGAGAACCATATAGGTGAGGGCTAGAACCAATCCGACATCAACGCTGTCCAGCAATAAGGATTGAACCCAGCCAGAGTCAGGAAAAGAACCCGACGACGACGCAGGCATTGAACTTAATTAAACGTTTAGCAACTGAGAGCTTGACTCTGGCTTGATTGTAACGAGATTAGGCGGGGAGTTGCGACTGATTTGTCATTTGTCATTCGTCATTCGTCATTCGTCATTCGTCCTTGGCTTCCCCCGCTTCCCCAGCTCCCAGACGCGCCATGGCGCGTCTCTACATTGCTCCTTCATCCCTAATCCTGAGATACCAGTCGTTTCGGTAAATGATCAAACCGGATTAAGTCTTGATAGGTTTCTCGCTGCACAATTAATTCAGCCTTTCCATCCTTAACTAACACCGCTGCAGGTCGAGGTACACGATTATAGTTAGACGCCATGCTGTAATTGTATGCCCCAGTTCCCATAATCACGAGCAGATCCCCAGGTTGGGTTTCGGGTAATTGGGCATCTTTGAGTAAAATATCCCCGGATTCGCAATGTTTACCCGCAATCGTGACGGTTTCAGTTATCGGTGCTGACATGCGATTGGCAACGACTGGACGATAGACCGATTGATAAGTAATCGGACGTGGATTATCAGACATTCCCCCATCAACCGCCAGATAGGTTCGCGTTTGTGGGATCTCCTTACGGCTACCGATGGTATACGCCGTCACACAAGCGGGTCCAATAATCGATCGCCCGGGTTCGGATAATAACCGGGGTAGGGGTAACTGCTGCTGGTTACAGGCATTAACCACGGCTTCACAAACGCCCTTAACCCAAGCATCTATCGTGGGGGGATCATCGTCTTCGGTATAGCGAATTCCTAAGCCGCCACCGACATTCAGTTCTTGAATGGATAGATTGAATTGAGCGGCTTTCTGGAGATAATCGACCAAAACCGCTCCCAAGTCTTTGTGCGGTTGACGCTCAAAAATCTGTGACCCAATGTGAGCGTGTAACCCAATACAGTCGAGAATAGGGTTTTGGCGAATGAAGGCAAAAACGTTATCTAGAGTGTGGGGATCAAAACCAAACTTGCTATCCAGGTGTCCTGTGCGAATGTAGTCATGGGTGTGACACTCGATCCCTGGGGTGATCCGAATCATGATTCGCACCTGGGTATCCGGAGAGGTTTTTTGTGCCAAATCTGCCAGAGTTTCTAACTCCAACTGATTATCCACAACAATCGTGCAATGGCTTTCAATCGCAAGCTGGAGTTCGGCGATAGACTTGTTATTGCCATGGAAATACAGCTTATCGGCTGGGACTCCGGCTTCTAATGCCGTGTAGAGTTCGCCTCCGGATACGACATCAACACCCAAACCTTCCGATGCCGCGATCGCACAAATCGCTAAACAATTCCAGGCTTTTGAAGCATACAGCACTAGGGTATCTCCGGGATAATAACGGGCAAAAGCATCCCGATACTGGCGGCAAGCCGTTCTTACCGTGACTTCATCTAGAATATAAAGGGGAGAACCAAATTCCTCAACTAAACCTTTGACATCACAACCACCAATTTCCAGGCAGTCTTGGCTGTTAACGGTAGCCGTGAGAGGCAACAGTTCCTGATTCGGGGAGCGATCATCGCCATGAGAATTCGATGAGCGAAGATATCGCTGTCCGGAGTTTTGCACCTGAGTGGAGTCAGTCAATAGCATAATGTTGTGATTATCCTTGCGATGGATATGGGCAGGTACACCAAAAGCGTCCGTTATTTAGTGTACAATTGACTGCTGTGAGTGTCTTAGAGATCAAGCCGCTAACCACAGCACAACTCAATGCGGCTGTGGATCTGGATCAAATATGTTTTGGTGGGTTGTGGACGCGATCGGGCTACGAACGAGAGTTAAATAGCCCGAATAGTCAATTACTGGTTTTAGAAGCACACAACAACTTGGATAAGTGCCCATTGGGTTGCCATTCAGCCGTTGTTATGCCACCCAATCTACTGGGGGACGATTTACCCACGCATCCCCCTTTACCGAATGGCTTAGTGGGTTTAGGTTGTTACTGGTCAATTCTGGAGGAAGCGCATATTACGATTTTGGCGGTGCATCCAAACTACCAACATCAGGGACTGGGGCAATTTTTACTGTATGCCTTACTCAAGGACGCTAAACAACGTCAGTTGGAGTGGGCAACCTTAGAGGTTAAACCCTCGAATCACGCCGCCTTGTCTCTCTACCAAAAGTTTGATTTTATCCCAGCCGGACGACGCCGAGGATATTACCAAGATACGGGTGAAGATGCCCTAATTCTGTGGCGCAAGGGGTTACAACAGCCACAATTTGAGCAAACCCTGCAAGAGCGCTATGAGCAAATCGTCTCCCGCTTAACCCGTCAGGGTTGGCAACTATTCAGTTATCTGTGATTTGTCATTTGTCCTTTGTCATTCGTCATTCGTCCGTCATTTAGTCGGGGCGGGTTTAGTTACATCTGGGTGTAACTAAAAAGATAATAGTGAAACCCGCCCCTACATAATCTCCCCTATCTCCCCTATCTTCCCCATCTCCCCCAGCTTCCCCAGCTTCCCCAGCTCCCAAAATCTCTCCCCGGAGATAGAGAAAATTAAAGATTAATTTTAGACAGGTTGTTGTATAGGAGACAGCCTGACAAGTCTCCTATGCTAGAATCAGCGTACACGGGCACGCAACAGGTGATGGAAATACGCCATGTTTGAACGCTTTACAGAAAAAGCCATTAAGGTGATCATGCTAGCCCAGGAAGAGGCACGTCGCCTGGGGCATAATTTTGTCGGCACGGAGCAAATCCTTCTGGGTTTAATCGGGGAGGGAACTGGCGTCGCCGCCAAAGTTCTCAAGTCGATGGGTGTCAATCTTAAAGATGCCCGGATTGAAGTTGAGAAAATCATTGGTAGAGGTTCCGGCTTTGTCGCTGTGGAAATTCCCTTTACCCCCAGGGCAAAACGAGTCTTAGAATTATCGCTCGAAGAAGCCCGCCAACTGGGTCATAACTATATCGGAACTGAGCATTTACTGCTGGGTTTGATCCGGGAAGGCGAAGGGGTGGCGGCACGAGTTTTGGAAAATTTGGGTGTAGACCTGACCAAGGTGAGAACTCAAGTCATCCGGATGCTGGGCGAGACGGCAGAAGTCACCAGTGGCGCATCTTCGGGTCGCACGAAAACACCAACCTTAGATGAATTTGGTAGCAATCTAACCCAATTGGCGGGTGAAGGGAAACTTGATCCGGTAGTGGGACGCGCTAAGGAAATTGAGCGCGTTATCCAAATTTTGGGACGCCGCACCAAAAATAACCCTGTATTAATTGGGGAACCTGGGGTTGGGAAAACTGCGATCGCAGAAGGATTGGCGCAGCGAATTGCCAATAACGATATCCCAGATATCTTAGAAGAAAAGCGCGTCGTTACCTTGGACATCGGGCTACTGGTGGCGGGAACGAAGTATCGAGGTGAGTTTGAAGAACGCCTCAAGAAAATCATGGATGAGATCCGTCAAGCTGCCAATGTAATTTTGGTGATTGATGAGGTTCATACCCTGATTGGCGCAGGTGCGGCTGAAGGGGCTATTGATGCCGCAAATATCCTGAAACCCGCTTTAGCTAGGGGCGAACTCCAATGTATCGGGGCGACAACCCTGGATGAGTATCGTAAACATATTGAACGGGATGCGGCATTAGAACGGCGCTTCCAACCCGTAATGGTAGGTGAACCGTCTGTTGAAGAGACGATTGAGATTTTATACGGGTTGCGCGAACGCTATGAACAGCATCACAAGCTGAAAATTTTAGATGAAGCCCTGGATGCAGCGGCAAAATTGTCTGATCGCTATATCTCGGATCGCTATTTACCGGATAAGGCGATTGACTTGATTGATGAAGCCGGTAGCCGGGTGCGTTTAATAAACTCCCAACTTCCCCCAGCGGCGAAGGAATTAGATAAGGAACTGCGACAAGTCCTTAAGGAAAAAGACGACGCCGTGCGATCGCAAGACTTTGACCGGGCGGGTGAACTGCGCGATCGGGAAATGGAAATTAAAGGCGAAATTCGCGCGATCGCTCAAAATAAAAAGGCGGAAGCGGGAACGGATGATTCGCCGGTCGTCGATGAGGAAGATATCGCCCATATTGTCGCATCCTGGACGGGGGTACCGGTTAGCAAGCTGACTGAATCCGAATCCGAGAAGCTGCTGCACATGGAAGATACGCTGCATCAGCGCCTTATCGGTCAGGAAGATGCCGTGAAAGCGGTATCACGGGCGATTCGACGGGCAAGGGTTGGTTTGAAGAACCCCAACCGCCCCATTGCTAGTTTTGTCTTCTCTGGTCCTACCGGGGTGGGTAAAACTGAGTTAGCCAAATCCTTGGCGGCTTATTTCTTCGGGTCAGAAGAGGCGATGATTCGCTTGGATATGTCCGAGTACATGGAACGCCATACCGTCAGTAAGTTAATTGGTTCGCCTCCAGGGTACGTCGGTTATAACGAAGGCGGTCAGCTAACCGAAGCAGTACGTCGTCGTCCTTACACGGTGGTTCTATTCGACGAAATCGAAAAAGCCCACCCTGATGTCTTTAACATGCTGCTGCAAATCCTGGAAGACGGACGTCTCACGGATGCGAAAGGGCGGACAGTAGACTTTAAGAACACCCTCTTAATCATGACCTCTAATATTGGGTCGAAGGTGATTGAAAAAGGTGGCGGTGGTTTAGGCTTCGAGTTAAGCGACAATGAAGCTGAATCCCAGTACAACCGCATCCGTTCTTTGGTCAACGAGGAACTCAAGCAGTACTTCCGTCCAGAATTCCTCAACCGTTTGGATGAGATTATTGTCTTCCGTCAGCTTACCAAAGACGAGATCAAGGAAATCTGCGACATCCTACTGCGGGAAGTCTTCAAGCGTCTCACGGAACAGGGAATTACCTTGGAAGTCACCGATCGCTTCAAAGAACGGTTGGTGGAAGAAGGGTACAGTCCCGCTTACGGCGCAAGACCCCTACGTCGGGCAATTATGCGCTTGTTAGAAGACGTATTAGCAGAAGAAATCCTGGCGACTCGCCTGCAAGAAGGAGACAGTGCGATCGTCGATGTGGATGAAGAGGGCAAAGTGAAAGTCATTCCTGGGGAACCTGGGGAACAACGGGAACTTTTGCCTCAAGGTGCTGAGTAATCCACTTGATTCATAACTCCCTTATGGCGGTAGAGAAGGTTAGCCTTTTCTACCGTTTTTATCGCAGAAGGCAGAAGGCAGAAGGCAGAAGGTTGAGTTATGCGTCTACCTGATGATTCAGAAACACCGTTCCAGATTAATATCGTGCCGATGATTGATGCGATATTCGCAATCTTGGCATTTTTTATCATTTCAACCCTTTATTTAACCCGATCTGAAGGATTACCGGTTAATTTACCGACAGCGATAACCGCAGAAAGTCAGGTACAAGACCGAATAATTACAGTTACAATTCAGGCAAATGGGGTGATTTTTATTAACCAAGAACCGATTGAATTATCACAACTCGAAGCCGGGATAGAGTCATTAGTGACGGCGGATTCTCCATTCTTGGTGATTCTCAATGCTGATGAAAATGTCCCTCATGGTCGAGTGGTTAGCGTGATGGATCGCTTACGGTTAGTCGAAGGCATTCGTTTAGCGATCGCGACGCAGTAGAGGCAATGAGTTCACGGGGTGACAAGCTAGCTGAAGTGTTGAGCCATCCTGCTTTTAGCCCATTTCTTCTTGTCACAGATAGGGTCAAAGATAGCGGTTGTTTCTGGGGGACCAGCCCCCCAGACCCCCCGATGGGGGACGAGCGCCTCCCCCATACCCCCTGCGCAACGCTTCGCTAATCCCATATCTCATGGCTGTGGTCTTCATTCTTCAAGTTGAGAAGCTGCATCAGAGGCTTGAGAGGCAGCATCAGATGCCGTATCCGCCGCCTGGGATGCCGTATCAGAAACTTGGGAAGCCGCTTGGGAAGCTGCATCAGAAGCTTGAGAAGCAGCATCAGATGCTGTATCCGCCGCCTGGGATGCCGCATCGGAAACTTGAGAAGCTGCCTGGGACGCCGCATCAGAGGCTTGGGAAGCCGCATCAGATGCCGTATCCGCCGCCTGGGATGCTGTATCAGAAACTTGAGAAGCTGCCTGGGACGCCGCATCAGAGGCTTGAGAAGCAGCTTGGGATGCTGTATCCGCCGCCTGGGATGCCGCATCGGAAACTTGGGACGCCGCTTGAGACGCTGTATCAGCAGCTTGAGAAGCAGCATCAGATGCCGTATCCGCCGCCTGAGAAGCCGCATCGGAAACTTGGGACGCCGCTTGGGAAGCTGCATCGGAGGCTTGAGAGGCAGCTTGAGACGCCGTATCCGCCGCCTGAGACGCTACATCAGAAACTTGGGAAGCCGCTTGAGAAGCTGCATCAGAGGCTTGGGAAGCCGCATCGGAAACTTGAGAGGCAGCTTGGGATGCCGTATCAGCCACCTGAGACGCTGCATCAGAAACTTGGGAAGCTGCCTGAGAAGCCGCATCAGAGGCTTGGGAAGTCGCTTGGGACGCTGCATTAGCTGCATCTCCTAAAGCTCCCGTAGTCGGTGAACTTGCTGATGGTGCTGCCGGAGGCGAGGGACGTAACGTTGGTGAACTCGCACCAGAGCCTGATTTCAGCCGAGCCTTGCGACTTGACAAGCTATCTTGTTGGCGTTGACTGGCATTCGATGTAGGTGCGGACATACCCGGTTGAGATGTAGACTCATCAATCTCTTCTAACGTCAAGTTAATCTTGGCGCGTACTGGTGTCCCATCCGGCAGAAACATCGTCAGATTGTAATCGAGTTTGGTCACAAAGCAGCGAATATACTTTTGAGACCCCCAGGTAAATACATAAGTAGGTGGGCGTTTCTCTCGACCTGCTCCCGATTCGGCAAAATCAACCGCTTGTCGAAATGATTTGATATGCTTTAGAACACTCTCCCCTTGCTCGTAGGTATCAAAAATTAGGTCATTGATGGTAAGGATGACGGGTTCAGGATAAGCAAAGTTAACTTTAGGCAATCCCCTGCCTGTCCTAGCTCCACTACTTTTGGTGAGATTAATTTGCTGATTGAACGCCAACTGATTGGGATTAAACATAAATTCAATAGTTCCGCCACCATCAGTTGAAATCAGTTGCGCTTTGACCAGTTGTGACATGACCAGAGTCCTTACCTATATTAAGTTCTGTAAATAGCCCTTAAATCCTTACGAATGACCAATGACCAATGACGTAGCTTGCTTCTCGCGAAGCGAGTATGACCAATGACGAGCCTCGCCGTTAACTGTAATTGTCCCCACCGACTGAGTTTACTTTTCTTTACGATGTAAGCTAAATTAAACTAAAAAATGCTAAATAACCATCATAGCCCACAATCAAGCAAACTCTTTAAATCGGCACCGACAGTCCTAAACATTTTTTAATATTTAATTTATAATTTGTAAAGATATTGATGACAAATTTTTGACCCTAGTCTAATAAAATAACTAAAGTTAGCCTCTCTCATTACGCTGATCCGTACAGCCTAATCACAGACGGCCATGATTGCTGCTGTTGCCCTAACCCTGCTAGATGTCTTATCTGAGGGAAATCCCCGGATTTACAGAACGCTATTTGTTTTAACCCGATGGATCTATACTGCTTTAGATAAGCAATGGTTTTTCAAGGAGAGCTTAAGGGGGCCAGAGCTTTATCGCTGGTTGCTACAACAGGGAATGACTCCTGTACGAACAGGTTCTGACGTGCTATCACTGAAAAATATTATTCAGAGATTGGCTACAGCCAGCAGCATTACGGATTCAACAACCCTAACCTAGCTATCGCTCCTCTGTTAGGGATTGCCAGAGATAGGACTGGCAACGCAAGAGTTGAATAGACCATTAGCCGTTAACTGGCACGTACTTCCAGATACTTCCCCAGTCTGGACTATCTACAAACCTACTTGTTTAGGTGCTTTAAGAGAGGACATCTTGTTAACGGTGGTCGAGGGGACTGACAACTTTACACGAGAGGCTTATACCCATGATTCGTGTACCCGTTTTATCACCGAAAGGTAAACCATTAATGCCAGCTATTATTGCCTGCAATATGCACAAACAACTTCTTTTGTCAATATCTTCTAGAAGTTGACATTATCAGTTATCAGGTTTTTTTCTGTTGGCTGATTTAAATCTTAATTCAACAACCCTAACCTAGCTATCGCTCCTCCGTTAGGGATTGCCAGAGACAAGTCTGGTGACGCAAGAGCTGAATAGAACCGTTGAGCCGTTAGCTGATACGCACTTCCGGATACTTCCCCAGTCCGTGAACCCTGCAAGCTTACTTGTCATAAGCGCTTTAAGAGAGGACATTTTGTTAACGGTGTTCGAGGGGACTGACAACTTTACACGAGAGGCTTATACCCATGATTCGTGTACCAGTTTTATCACCGAAAGGTAAACCATTAATGCCAGCCAAAGCCAGCCGTGTTCGGCGATGGTTAAAGGCTGGGAAAGCTAAAGTAGTACATAATGACCTAGGCATCTTTCAAGTCCAGTTAGTTGAGGAACCATCGGGCAAAAAAACTCAGGACATTTTGACCGGAATCGATCCGGGTAAACTGTTCACCGGAGTGGCGGTTCAGTCAAAGGGTGAGACCCTGTTCCTTGCTCACCTTAACCTACCGTTTAAAACCGTGACCAAACGGATGAGCCAACGGGCAATGATGCGACGGGGACGGCGAGGGCGACGGATTAACCGCAAGCTACCTTTTAACCAACGCAACCACCGCCAGCGCAGATTCGACAACCGCAAGGGTCACAAGATACCCCCTAGCATTCGGGCTAATAAGCACCTTCCATTGAGGGTGATTCAGGAGTTGAACAAAATTTACCCATTCACCGATGTAGTGGTGGAAGTAATTAAAGCTAGAGGGGACAAAGGATTTAGCCCCGCCATGGTCGGTCAGCATTGGCAGATTGAACAACTTGCGTCAGCTGGTTACACCGTCCACACTCAAGAGGGATGGTATACATCTAACCTGAGAAAGTACCTCGGTTTACCCAAGTCCAAAAACAAAGCAGAGGAGTCACCCGCCGCCCATGCCGTTGATGGTATCTGCCTCGCCGCTTCCCAGTTTATGCGGTATCGCCAAATCAAAGGGCGAAGTGGCACCTTCTTAGGCTCTGTGGCGGTAACACCCTGTCCGTTCGCAGTAATCAGCCGCCCCCCAATTTGCCGCCGCCAACTACACCGAATGATTCCCAGCAAAGGAGGGCTGCGGCGAAACTACGGCGGCACCATTAGCCGCCACGGGTTCAGGAAGGGCGATTACGTCAAAGCTGTTAAAGCTGGAATTACCTACTACGGTTATGTTTCCGGCAATACTAAAACTGAAGTTTCGGTTAGTAACGCTAACTGGAAACGAATAGGGAGGTTTACCACTTCCAAAGTCCAATTGTTGCAGCGAAATACCGGGCTGATATCAACAGTTGGATTGTCAAACCTCACCACACTGAGCGAAGTCGAAGTGAGTGGCGCGGTTTGACCTCTATCCCCTTCCGACCTACTTCGTTGAGGTCGGAGTCCCACGAGATAAAACGATGGAGGAATATTACTCATGCCATTAGATTATTTTGCACCAGGAGTCTACGTTGAAGAGGTAGACCGTGGCAGTCGCCCGATTGAGGGCATTAGTATGAGTGTCGCCGGATTTATTGGGTTTACCGAGGATGTACGTGGTGATGCCGAATTATTTAAACCCATGCTGATTACCACTTGGGATCAGTATTTGCAGTCCTTTGCCAAAGAAGGATCTGATGGGTTTACGGACTTTAACGCCTATTTACCCTTTGCGGTTCAAGGGTGGTTTCTCAATGGTGGTGGTCGCTGTTGGGTGACCAGTATTGGTACTAAACTACCAGGTGCTGAACCGCCGCCAATCGAGCAAACGGGGACTAAGATTCTCACAGCCGGAAATCGCCCCTCTTTACAGTTCACGCTCAAACCAGCGGAATCAGAATCAGAAGAAGGGGGAGCCTTAGCGCTACCGGGTGGTGATGAACCTCGGCTGCGGGTGGTGATTCAAGAAAGTACACCCAAACCCTTACCGGAAGACGCGCCAGAGGATGCCGAACCTCCGTACAACACAGGCGAATTCTTTGACCTGATTGTGGCACGGGGCGAAGAGGAATTGGAACGGTATGACCACCTGACGATGAATCCGGAAGCGGAAACACAGGTGGCTGACTATGTAGTTACCGCTGTTGAAGATTCGGAATTTATCCAAGCGGTTGACATCTCCCAAAGCGGACAACCCCTGTCACGGCGACCCATGCAGGGAGCGTATGAGATTACACCGCCACCCTACATTTCTGACCCCGACCACTTCGCCCGCGATTTACAAGGACAACGGGATGACCGCACCGGGACACAGGGGATTTTTGAAATTGATGAAGTCGCCATGATTGCTTGTCCTGACTTGATGAAAGTGTATCAAGAGGGATTGATGAACTTAGAACAAGTTCACGGTGTCATGGAAATGATGCTGAGTATGTGCGAGAATTCCTTCCCTGGTCCCGCCTACCGGATGGCGGTTCTTGATGCACCCCCAGTCAAGCCGACGAAAGGAGATAACCCGGTTTCGGCTGACCAACAGAAGCCTCAAGATGTGGCGGCTTGGTTAAAACTATTTAACCGCCGTTCCATGTTTGGCGCTCTTTATTATCCCTGGATTAAAGTGGCGAATCCTCGCAATGGTGGGCGTCCCATGTATGTCCCTCCTTGCGGTCACATGATGGGGATTTGGTGTCGCACGGATGAAACACGCGGCGTGTTCAAAGCACCCGCGAACGAAACACCGCGAGGTGTAACAGGTTTAGCCTATGACACCAATATGCGGGAACAGGAACTGTTGAACCCGATGGGGATTAACTGTATCCGTAACTTCGCCAATTACAACCGAGGCTACAAGGTTTGGGGCGCTCGCACGTTGGTAGAACCGGATAACGTGCAATGGCGTTATATCAGTGTCCGCCGCTTACTCAGCTACATTGAGAAATCCATTGAAATTGGTACTCAGTGGGTGGTGTTCGAGCCAAATGACCAAATTCTCTGGGCGCGGGTACGCCGCACGGTTAGCAATTTCCTGGAACGGCTATGGCGTGAGGGTGCATTGTTTGGGTCTTCGCCGGGGGAATCGTTCTACGTTAAGTGCGATGGGGAAATCAATACCCATGAGACGATTATGCTGGGTCGTCTCTATGTAGAAGTTGGTGTTTGTCCAGTACGTCCGGCTGAATTTGTAATCTTCCGGATTAGCCAGTGGGCACCGAATCAATAGGTGACACCACAAATCTCTTACCCAAGCAGCGCATTGAGTAGGTATAGTAGGGGCGATTCGCTGATCATTGATGTCAACTTAAGCTCAACAAGAAAACAATACCTTGATCTGACTCCACCCTAACCCTCCCATTAGTAAACCCAACCAAAACCACCCCATTATAAGGGGAGGGAACTGGGAGGAAACGGGACTGTAACGTTTACCCCCATAAAAAGGGGGGATTAATGGGGGTTAACAAATTTGCGACGAGATTCTTTTGTCTCACACAGAAAACTTTCACCTTAAGTTGACAAGGATGAAGGTTTGTATTAAAGGACAACTCAAATCCACTTAACTTACTCGGGTCGCCGTGAATTTAGGCAAGGTAAATAATTGTAACGGAAACGGGGTGAGAAACATACAATAAAAAGGGAAGGGTGTGACAATTGCGGGTTAGAGATTGAGAGAGATTTCAACGCCTCCATGAATTTGGAGATAGCCGCCAGTTAGGTGGTTTTAGCCTGTGGACTGGGAAGGTGCCGACACCTTCAGAATGAAGCAGGAAGTAAGCAGCAAGCCTAGTCATGAGTACCTCTGCCTAGATTTGCATAAGTCTTATGTAACGGAACTCGAATTTCATCGAACGTTTAACAGCAACTTACAGACCTTGACATTTTGTAATCGCTCTGAGCGAAGATTCATGCTATAACAGAAGTCTCTAACTGTTAAAATGTCTGATTATGGCTTGATAGTTTTGTCAATTTGTTAAGTTCTGTATCGGAAACGCATCAAAACAAAACGTTGACAAGTGACTGTAAGGAGATAAAAATATGGCTGACCTACAAACACCCCTTGCCCCGAGTAGTTTTTCCATAGATCTTGATGGCACGGGTGTCCTCTCGCTTCAAAGTGTGAAAGTGCCTGAGTACAAACCGAAACTAGCAGGTGAAGCTGCCGTAGTTGGTTCCGGAAAAGACGGAAAATCAGAGCGGCAGATTAACTCGGCTGGCTTCGAGGAAGTCGTCACTTTTGATTTAGTATGCCTCTCTAGCCCAAGTCCCACCAGCGCTAGTGTAGCCATGTGGAAATGGTTCAAAGCTTGTCTACCTCCCACCGACGGTGGTGAGGGCAAATGGGCGGATAGCAAAAAAACAGGAAGCATCTTTGCTTACAATAATGCCAATGATATTGTAGCCCAATGGGACTTCAAAGAAGCGTGGCCCTCGAAAATGAGCATTGCTGAATTGGATGTCAATGGCAAAGATTATCTGAAAGAAACCTGGACGATAGTGTGCGAAAATTGCACCCGCGTCGGGGACGAGTGATGTAAAACATCTGGGATATTTGACTATCAGCAGCAATCTAATTAACTGAATGATCTGGGAGTTGAACCATGGCGGATATTGAATATAACACTAACGCAGCTTTCTACTTTGATTGTGATGGCATGGAGTTGGTCATCGAAAAATGTACAATTCCTCCAATTGAAATGAAAGTGGCGGCAGGAAGCGGAGCAATTGGTTGTGGAAGAGGGGGAAAAACCCAAACTCAAGCAACTCCGGGCGCGGTCGAGTATGGCTCAGGTCTGAAACTTGAATACGTAGCCGGTAATGAAGCGGATCAAAAGAAAGTAACCGATTGGTATAAGAAATGCCACGCCACTTCGTTCTCCGGCGGTGCTACTGAGTCGAGGAAAAACCGTAAAACGGCTTCACTCTTCATTTATGATATGAATGACAATATTGGGGCGCAGTATGATTTCATTGATTGCTTCCCCAGCACCCTTAACCAAACCAGTCAATTAGATGTCGGTAAGCCGGGAGAACTGGCGAAAGATACGATGGAAATTCGATTCACAAAAATGGTACGGGCAGACGTGTAATGTGAGTATTGTCTCCATTCGTAATCTAGTTTTTTGATCAACTGCCTTGGTGTTTCTTAAGAAAACACCGGGCAGTGTTTTGTCCATTTCCAGATGGCAGGAGAGGTACAGGCAAAGGAGGTGAACAGTGGCAGAAGTTGAAATTCTGACGCGATCGCGCTTTTATTTAGAGTTAATCTTAGATGGGAGTAATGATGCTGTAGATGGTCTGTTTGAGGAATGTAAAGGCTTTAAAGCAACTCAGGACATTGTTGAAGTCTGCGAGGTAACGCCGCAGAAGTGGGGAAAAAGTGGGAACGCTAGAGGGCGAGTGGTTCGCACAAAGGTTCCTGGGAATATCACCTACACCAATCTAACCTTGAAACGAGGGTTAAATATTTCCATGACTTTGTGGAATTGGCTGAATTCCGTACAGGAAGGAGCGGATTGGCAAGATCAACGGCGTAATGGTGCATTAGTCATCTATGATACCTCATCCACAGAGCAGTTTCGATTTGAATTTAAAGGCGCGTGGCCCGTTAGCTACCAAATTTCTGATTTAAATGTCAGAGGAGATGAGTATCAAATCGAAGAAGTCGAGGTGACAGTTGAACAGTTAAGACGGATTAAGCCAGGGACATGATTCAAACCGAGTTTGAATTTGATCTTCCCAAAGGGTATCTGGATGGGGAGGGAAACTTACACCGCAAAGGTGTAATGCGGTTAGCACGGGCGATCGATGAAATCGTTCCCATGCGTGATCCGCGTGTGAAATCGAATCCCGCTTACGCCACGGTGATTATTTTATCGCGAGTTATTTTGCGTTTGGGGGCTTTAGATGAAGTCACTCCCACAGTAATTGAAAATTTGTTTGCCTGTGATCTCAATTATTTGCAACAATTTTATCGGCAAATTAATGAATTAGAATCTGATAATGAAGTGGAATCGGCTTCCAATTTATCAGCGCAACCTGTATCAATTCCATCAGATTCTGAATGATATAAAATTACTGTTTTTTGTCTGCTATAATTCTCAATAAACAAGTTTTGATATAGGGGGTTAAGTCAAGGGCGACCCGAGCAAATTGAGTGGATACAGTTGTTGATTTATGCAGCGGGTCGCCCCTACAGGAAAACGAAGGACGAAGGACAAATGACTAATGACCAATAACTATGGACTATACCTATTTTGAATTTACTCTACCCAAAGGTTTTGTTGATACCAATGGTGGTATTCATCGGCATGGGATAATGCGTGTAGTCACCGGGAAAGATGAGATTGTAGTTCACAAAGATAGCCGCGTGCAGCAAGAACATTACTACCGCATTTTTGTTATTTTGTCTAGAGCTATCACCCGTCTTGGCAACCTTTCTCCGGTTACACCAAAGCTATTAGAACAACTTTTCTTAGTAGACTTAATTTACTTACAGAACTTTTTCAATCATATCAATCAGCATCAGGGAGGAATGGCGCGATCGGGGGAATATTAGGCTACCCCTTGGATCGTTTATACCAAGAGGTAGCCTTAATTGCCTTTCACTTTCACTGGTCATTAGACGATATCCTAAACCTAGACCATGAAGAACGGCTGCGCTGGGTTACAGAAATCCGCCGATTTGTAAAATGAATGAGGCATGATCAATGCCAAATACCTTCCAGTTTCGTGAAAATAACGAATGAAAAAGGACAAATGACGAATCCCGCATTTCTCAAATTTGTAACTCAAAGTGACAGGAGAGTCACCGCGATACTACCGCTAAAACAAATATCAACATCTGTACCCGGAGTGCGATCGCGTTTAGCATATTCGCCTTTATAGTAATAGTGATCCCCCTCTACAACATAGTTAACGGGTAACGGCTGAATACTCGGTTTACAGAAGACGATATCGGGTTCTGGAGAACTAGGTTCTAGGTGCGGTAAATTGACATTCCAAAACGTACCGGGAGGGGTGGGACGTTGAAATAACTCCTCTAATACCCTGGTTGTCCAACGGCTAGCCACTTGCCAATCAATCACCAAAGGGCGTTTAATCCAGTGAGAAATCGCAATCCCTGGAATTCCCAGAATTGCCGCTTCCCTCACCGCCGCGACAGTACCGGAAATATGCACATCTACTCCCAGATTACCGCCTGCATTAATCCCAGAAAGTACCCATTGCGGGTTCTGCACCAGTTGAGTCACAGCCAGACGGGTACAATCGGCGGGTGTACCTGCGACTGCGTAGGCAAATTCTGAGCGCTGTTGAACATGGATGGGCTGATGCGTGGTAACTTGATGACCACAACCGGATAAATGGGTTTGAGGCGCAACGATAACGCTTTTACCCTTAACCGCTTGCTGGAGTGCTTGAATCCCTGGAGCATCTATTCCATCATCATTGGTGAGAATTAAAGTCATCTTAGGGGCGTAACTGATACCACCAATGTTCTAGCATAGCGGTAAATCGTTGATTGTTGATTGTTGAGGGCTGACAAAACTGTGGCGGGTATATCCCTATCATTGAGAAAAAAGAAGTTCATAACCTGTCGGGTGGGTTAGGCGGGTATTTCCTCAAACCAATAACCTTTTAATCCGGTATCCGCCGTAACCCACCCATCAATATATTAAGATTCATTTTATATTTTTGATAGGTTAAAATCCCATGAGTTAATTATTCAATTATAGATTAAAATTTGCCCAAAATGATACCATCATCAAAAGCGCTAAATTTCGATGTAGACCCTAAATCAGACTTTATTGTGCCAGAAATACCTGGACTAAACTACATCCCCGATTATATCAATACCCAGGAACAAAATCAATTACTGGAGATTATCGACCAACAGGAATGGTCAACCCAATTAAAACGCAGAGTACAACATTATGGATATCGCTATGAGTATCAAAAACGGACATTAACCTCCGCCAGCTACTTAGGAGAATTGCCAAATTGGGCAAACCAACTGGGGCAACGACTGGTTCGCGATCGCATAACATCCATTCTCCCTGATCAACTGATTGTCAATGAATACTTACCCGGTCAAGGCATTACCAATCATGTTGACTGTGTTCCCTGTTTTGGCAATACTATTATCTCCCTAAGTTTGGGGAGTCGTTGTGTGATAAACTTGACCCACCCACCCACGCAAACCCAGATTCCTATTCTGCTATTACCGGGGAGTTTACTGGTTTTGCAAGGGGTTGCCCGTTATCAGTGGCAACATGGTATTCCTGCTCGCAAAACAGATCAGTATCAGGAAAAAAAATTAGTTAGAAGTCGCCGAGTTTCACTCACGTTTCGAGAAGTTGTGTTTCCGTATAAGTAGGTTGGTGGAAATAAACTTAACTAGATTAAGCTATGTAAACAAGCCTCAAACCCTTACTGTTCCCTGTTCCCTGTTCCCTAATCTCCACCGCTAACTTTAATTGTGTCCACCTACTTAAATAATTGTGGCAATGCACCCCTTCAAAAGTTTTACCACGCTTGAGTAGAGCGCGATCGCCGAACGTTTTGACCGCTTGTCGCTTTCAGTTGGAGTTGGATAGCTGCCGTTTGCAATAATCCCAACTCCTCAGCAAGACGTTCTAATAACTCCCGCCAACGTTTTGAGACAGCACCTTGACTTTTTAAGCCCAAATCAGCAATTAGTTCGACTTGGGTTTTACCTTGTAGTTTACCCTGCCATAGTTTCTGATACCCTCGATTAGGATAACGTTGATCGAGTTCTGAAATAGCGGCGATGGCTCGGTTGATTAAATCAGTACGCTCCACAGTATCTAGCACGTCAAATTCATCCTGGATGGTTTCCAATAACGATACATTTGTTCCGGGAATTGTTTGGTCTAAACTTGTACAGCGTCTTTGCTTTTCGTGACGCATCAGATCAATAATTGCCAAGCGAGCTACTTTTTTTGACCAGCGGTAGAATTGATTGATTTCCCCAGTACGAAACTTGCCAGCCATTACAGCTTGAAATAATTTGATATGGGCAGTTTGGGCGGCATCTTCCCAGTCAATCGCAGTTTCTCTGGTATTTTTCCGAGCAATTTTATCGATCATCTGGCGATAGTCTGGATGATTTAAAAGTTGGGCAAAAAACTGATTTGTCCGGTGACATGCATAATTATGGGGTTGAGCTTGAGTAATCCTAACTGAAGAAACATAGGTCATATAAAGCTAGGTTGAATTACAATTATGTTAGGTCTTGATAGTTTTAGTGTACTCGGCAAAATCAAAAGTTAATTTATAAGAATTGAGGATTAAAAGGAAAACGATTCCATTAAAACTTGGGTAAAATTCAGGAAAATTCAGTTACAGCAGATTTCAGGTTGATGAGGTACAGCCCTAAGCAAGATCCCCGACTTCTCCCAGAAGTCGGGGATCTATCTGTGTACCTCAGTTTTAAGCAATTCCCTATGAAGTCAGAAGCTGGAACTTCAACGAAGTAAGTTGCGGTAGTTCACTAAGGTAGCGGTACCAGGCACTCTATCCCGATAGCGCTGATGAAAGCTGTATCACTATATAAGACTGAAACATACTCTCACAGGGTTCTCTATCCATAATCTCAGCCCTGACTATCATGTACAGCCATTAGTTATGGGTCGTTGACACAAGGGGTTTTACAGAAATGAATTATCAAGACAAGTTGAGTCCGTGGAAAATTGTCCGCTTGCAGTCGAATTTGCAACATGTCATTGTGGGTCGCTTCCGTCGTCGTGGCGATGCTGAAGGTCATTTGCGTATTCTGAAGCGAATGATGCCTGACTTACAATTTGCGATTGTGTTTGATGTGGGTCACGCGGAGGAGTCTATTCCTTCCGTTTCTACGACTGAAGCAGAAAATTAATCGTGTAGAGACGTTGCATGCAACGTCTCTACGTTAACATTATCGGTAAAACCCACCCCTACGCCCATTTCTGTCGTCTGCCTTTTTGTCTTAGGATAAGCGGCTAGGTTCAGGTTTAGCGGAGTTTAAACGCAAACGTTTTACCGCTTGCTGCACAAACCCCTGTAAAAATACCGTCCGTTGATTTTGTTGGAAAACAGTTTGCAGTTTCTCTTTCAGGCGGTCAAGATTTAAGGGTTGATCGGTTGCTGTCGGTTCGCTAATCTCTTGGTCTTGGAAATATTCGATTAAACTCAACCCCGCTAATCGGGTAAGATACGCCGCGCTAACCCCTTGCACTGCACCGCCAGCGATATAGGTAAACGCATTGCTTTTGAGAATACCACCGATAGTTTGGGTGGAGAGTTCAACTAGACCGAGTTTAACCATTAAGCTACCCAAGGTTTTGGCAGCAGATTGGGCTTGGGATAGGGAAAATTTTTGTTGATAGATTCCGGCTAATTCAATCACTAATTGGCTACTAATTGCAGCCGTGGCAAGTAAATCTAAAGCGGGAACCGGATTCGCAAACGCGGTGGCGGCGGTAATCCACTGATATTGTTCAATTAGGGGTAAAGCGCGATCGCGTCTGGCTTGATTTAAGGCGGTTTTGGCTTCAGCTTTGAGACTAATCGCGGATCTGAGGGTGGTTCCCCAGATAAGTTGTTGGGCGTCTTCAGTTAAGATGGGCTGCAATCGTTGCGTCAAAGCGGTGACATCAGGTGTTTGCGCCTCTAACCATTCGTTGACTGATCCATCAGATTGATGCTGGCGCACTTTTACAGGAGTGGGAGACGCCGCGATCGCAATGATATCCTCTGGGGGGAAAAGTTTGGCGAGTCGGTGTCGCAGTTGTTGCAACACTAGCACTCGTTCTGGAGGTAAATACTGGTCTTGTTTATTAAAGATAAGCAGAAGTCGCTGATTCAGCGTTTTCAGATGCTGCAAAAGTTGAAACTCGGAATCTGTTAAATCACTGGTGATCACAAAGAGGATTAAATCTGAGTTGGGGATTGTATCCTGAGTGCGATCGCCTGCAACTAAGACCGTCGTTTCTTGTACAGTAACGGTAGGGAATTGTTCCGATAATCCGTTCGAGTTTAAAACTTGCACTAAACAGGATTTTCCGACGCCTTTACCGCCAGTGACAAGCAGTTGCAATTCTTGTCGATCCAATTGGGTGGTTAATTGGTTAACCTGCTGTCGTAATAATGTGCTACTTTCAGACTTCTCGACTTCTGTTTCTAGGTAGGAAATTGCGAGTTCCGCTTGAGCGATCGCCTCCTCTACCGTAGCGCGATCTAGAGGCGAGGATATCACAGATACCTCCACCGAACTTGACCCTCGCTTCTGAAACAACCATACCCCACTACCGAGTGCGATCGCGCCGAGGAGTCCAACCTCTCCCCACTCCGCCACTGACTGATGCACCGTCTCTAGCAGCCATAATCCAAAGGATAAAGCAATACCACCCACTAAAATAGGTCGCCGCAACTGAACCCCCATAGCTTTTTTTCTAACCTTACTTCCACTACGATAACGTTTTCGGGGGATTTACTGCGGTAAAGCAGGGAGAGCTGGGGAAGCTGGGGAAGCGGGGGAAGCGGGGGGAGCTGTTGGCGTTATTTCTGCCTTCTTACACTAGGCGGCTTTTAAGATTAGATTGGGTAGGGAGCATTGGTGTCGGAGAGACATTGCAGGCAAAGTCTCTATCGTTCCTGAGTTTTAATTTCTCTGAACAAAGGAAAATATTAACTTCAACAATCCCCATTCCTCTCCATCAACGGTGGACTCTAAATCCCAACTATCCCGCCCAAAATTTATCTATTTAGGAAGAGTACAGTCTAAGCCCTTGATAGCTAAAATAAAAAGTAGAATTGTTGTCGCGCCTTATCCGTCTGCCAATGTTGATCAATGAACGAAATTACGAGTGGGATTCCCTGCCTCAATCCCAAGAATATTCCAGCCCAACTTTAACGATTCAAAGCCCGTTACCATCTAATCATAAAACCGCTGAAGACAAAGCTAATTTAAAGGTTGAAAAAGCCGATACGCTAGCCGAATCAGGAGACTATGAAAGTGCAATCAATTATTATGATGAAGCGATAACGATTAAAACTGATTGTACCTCTGCTTGGTATCATCAGGGGGTGGCGTTGCAGCATTTAGACCGTGATGAAGAAGCATTAGCCAGTTTTGATAAAGCGTTAAAATTTAATTCAGATAATCCCAAAATCTGGAACTACCGGGGAATTACGCTCAAGAATTTAAACCGTTATGATCAAGCGATCGCCTCCTACGATAAAGCGTTAAAGTTAAATTCAGATGATGTCAAAGTATGGTATAACCGGGGCGTAGCGCTGCGGAAGTTAAAGCAGTATGAGGAAGCGATTGACTCATTCAATCACGCCTTAGCGCTTAATCCTAACTATGCGAAAGCCTGGATTGATCGGGGGAACACATTACGGAAATTAAATTGCCTGCAGGAGGCGATCGCATCATACAATCACGCCTTGGCAATTCAACCGGATGATGATAGAACCTGCTGTAATCGCGGTTTCCTGTTGTATCAGTTACATCGTTATCAAGAAGCGCTGGCATCCTTCGATCAAGCGATCAAGGTGAATCCCAACTCTGATAAAGCGTGGCATAATCGGGCGATGGTCTTAAATCACCTCGAACGTTACGAAGAGGCGGTTGAGAGTTGCGATCGCGCTTTGGAGATTAATCCTGATTATGAATTAGCCTGGAACACTAAAGCTGTTGTTCTGTTAAATTTAAAACGCTACGAATCGATGATTGAGTGTTATGATCACTCATTACAGATTCACCCCCAAAATTATTACACTTGGTATTTGCGCGGCAAAACCTTATTTAGGTTAGGGCGCTATGAAGACGCGATTGACAGTTATGATCAAGCCTTAGAACGTAAACAAGATTATCACTACTGGACAGAACGTGGAAATGCGCTTCAGGAATTACATCGGTATCAGGAAGCTATTACCGCTTACAATCAGGCGTTAAACTTGAACCCCAATGATGATGAACTGTGGATGCTAAAAAACCTGGCGACTAATCGTAGGCGTTGGCAAAAATGGCATCAAAAGCTAATGGAATTGTGGCAGAAAATTAAATCCTTGTTTTAGCAACGTCAAAGGAATAATGACTGTTTCTACCCTATTGCCTATTGCCTATTGCCTATTGCCTATTGCCTATTGCCTATTGCCTATTGCCTATTGCCTATTGCCTATTGCCTATTGCCTATTGCCTATTGCCTATTGCCTATTGCCTATTGCCTATTGCCTATTGCCT
>NZ_JAVJTO010000028.1:0-42254 GCF_040220235.1 Coleofasciculus sp. B1-GNL1-01 | reverse complement strand
CATTAGACAATTTTATCATCTTTGCAGCTCTTTTAAAATAGTTAAGTGGCTATTTAAGTTTTTTGCTGATGGTCAAATATTCGAGTTCCCAAAAATTTTTCAGTACGGAATTTTGCCACAATCTATTTAGGATTGCTATATCAGGCGTTCAATAATCTCAAAAAGCCTTTCTCTGGTTTCCGCACTATAACGATATATATTTAATAGGATATTGGCATCGAAAGAAAAAATAGCCTCTTGCCAAAGCGTCTCAAACTCTTCGGGTGTTGGTTGGTAGTAGCCAGGAAATAAATCACGCATATCTAGATACCTCTAGTTTCATTAGACAATCAAGTATAGCTATTTAATCTGATTAGCTAGAATAACATTAACTGTATCAAATATTACCAAATACTTAACAGCAAATTACGGTTTATGTTTCTCTTATTACCAGATACTTAACAGCAAATTACGGTTTATGTTTCTCTGCTAAAATTTCCTCTGGAGGTATCCAGACAACTTTCCCATCACGCCAAATAGCCACTGGATTACCCGCTTGTTTGTGTTTTAATAAAGCATCTTGCACAGCTTTAGCCAATGCTTGGTTAATTTTTTCTCTATCAGCCAAAAGTTCTGAAATTCTATCGTTCCCAAAATTATCTGCCATAATAGTCTTCCTCAATTCGTTGCCAAATTAGGGGTTGTGCAACATAAACACTATCTTCTCTTTCGCCAGCCGCTAAGAGACGGGGTACTTCCATACTGGCATTGTCGTAGAAAAACCAAGAATCTGCCAGGGGTCTGTACAACTGAAAAAAGTTACGGATACCTGCATGGTAACGACGTCGGATGGTTTCTTCCGGTACATCATGTCCGCCAAGGCTTACTCGTTCTTGCACACGAGCGATCGCTAACTCTGGATTGGGCAATCCCAGGAAAAATAGATGAAACCGATAACCGTTCTGACGCAAGTTAGCAATCCAAGGTGCAAAACTGCGGCTGGCTAACGTGGTTTCAAAAGCAAAGTTAACTCGTTCGTTTGCCAATTGCTGTAATCGTTCTAGCATAATTCGTCCAGCGCGAAATGTGGCTCTTTCGGGTGCAAATGCAGATAATCCTTGGGCAATTGTATCAGCATTTACATATTCGGTGACACCGAGAGTTCCTTGAAGCAAAGCGGGAGCAGATGTCGATTTTCCTGCACCATTGGGTCCAGCGATTACAATTAGATGTGGATGTTCTTCAACCATTCAGTTACCAACTGGCTAAACGATATCTCAAACATTACCAGTAACTGGCGGATACTCCTTCAACACCTCCTTTAAATACATCCCCGTATACGACTGTTCATTCTCCGCCACATCCTCCGGCGTCCCCACCGCAATCACTTCTCCACCTTTATCTCCCCCTTCAGGACCTAAATCAATCACCCAATCACTACAGCGAATCACATCTAAATTATGCTCAATCACCAACACCGAATTCCCTTTATCCACCAATCGCTGCAACACATTTAATAAATGATGCACATCATAAAACGATAATCCCGTTGTCGGTTCATCAATTAAATACAACGTCTTTCCTGTCGCCCGTCGCGATAACTCCGTCGCCAATTTTACTCGTTGCGCTTCTCCTCCGGATAATGTGGGTGCAGGTTGTCCTAAATGTACATAGCCTAACCCCACATCCACGAGGGTTTGTAACCGATTCACCGCACGGGGGATATTCTTAAATACCTCCAGCGCCTCCTCCACTGTCATATTTAAAACATCAGCAATCGAATATCCCTTATATTTCACCTGTAAGGTTTCTCGGTTATATCTTGCACCTTTACAAACCTCACATTGCACATAAACATCGGGGAGGAAATTCATTTCAATCACATTCACGCCCTGTCCGCCACAGGCTTCACAGCGCCCGCCTTTAACGTTAAATGAAAACCGTCCAGCTTTATACCCTCTGGCTTTGGCTTCGATGGTTTCCGCAAAGAGTCCGCGAATCACATCAAATACCCCAGTATAGGTGGCGGGATTAGAACGAGGGGTTCTACCAATTGGAGATTGATCAATCACAATCGCTTTATCGACGCCATTTAATCCTTTAACTTTACTTAACTCTTTGGGAAACGGTATCTTTCGACTTAAATGATGTTGCAACGCCGGATAAAGAAGTTCATTCACTAATGTAGATTTCCCCGAACCGGAAACCCCAGTAATGCAAACTAATTTGCCTAAATCAATCTCTACATCAATATGTTTGAGATTATTGCGGTGGGCATTTTTAAGAACTAATGATCGCCCGTTTCCTTCCCGCCGCTTTCCTGGGGTTTCAATTCTCTGGCGTCCGGATAAATAGGCTCCCGTTAACGATGTTTCGCTATTCAGTAATTCCGTGAAATCTCCCTGAACCACAATTTCGCCCCCATGAACTCCCGCCTTGGGACCAATATCAATAATCCAATCAGCAGTGCGAATGGTTTCTTCATCATGTTCCACCACAATTAAAGTATTCCCTAAATCCCGCAATTTCTGCAAGGTGGCTAATAACCGTCCATTATCCCGTTGATGTAAGCCAATACTCGGTTCATCTAATACATATAAAACCCCTGTTAATCCTGCACCAATCTGAGTCGCCAGACGAATTCGCTGGGCTTCTCCACCAGAAAGAGTCATCGCCGCCCGATCTAGGGTGAGATAATCTAAGCCGACATCTAAGAGAAATTGCAATCGTGCCTTAATTTCTTTGAGAGCAAGTTCACCTATTTTTGCCTGACGGGATGATAGATTTAATTGGTCAATCCGTTGGCGACTTTCGCTAATGGAAACCTCAATTAAATCGGTAATCCGATATTGTCCCAGCCGTACTGCTAAGGTTTCTGGCTTCAATCGTTTCCCTTTACAGACTTCACAGGGTTGATCGACTAAATATTGCTCTAATTTCTGTTTATAAGTATCGGAACTGGTTTCATCATATTGTTTTTGCAGGATGGGAACTACCCCCCGATAACGGCGGTAATCGTTATACTCTTCAATCCAAATTGGATTATCCGCCCCATAGAGAACCACCTGTTTCTGTTCGGGGTTCAGTTTCTGCCAGGGTGTTCCCAGTTCAAAACCATAAGCTTGTCCAATATTGTAGAGTAGGGACAGGTAATAGGAATTATCGCGCTCTGACCAAGGCGCGATCGCACAGTATATCGGCTGACTAGGTTCGGGGACAACGAGTTCGGGGGAAAAGGTGCGTAAATTGCCTAATCCGTGACAGTGAGGACAAGCGCCATAGGGGGAGTTAAAGGAAAAGAGTCTGGGAGATAATTCCTCCATCACCGCGCCATGTTCGGGACAGGCAAAGTTTTCCGAGAAGACGATTTCTTGGGGAAGTTGTTGATCGGAAGACCTTGTATTTTTTTCGTCAGGAGGTCTAGAATTTGAGTTAGGTTGGACTTCGGTTGAATCATTTAATACCTGAATTACCGCAATTCCACTGCTAAGTTTAAGACAGGTTGCCAGGGAGTCGGTTAAACGTTCCTGGAGTCCTGGCTTTTTAATTAGGCGGTCAATTACGACTTCAATGGTGTGGGTATAATTTTTATCCAATTCAATTGGATCAGAAAGCGTTTGGATCACGCCATCGACGCGGACGCGAACAAATCCTTCGGCGGCTAAACTGGAGAGTAGCTTTTTGTGTGTACCTTTTTTGCCTCGGACGACAGGGGCGAGGATATGGAACTTGGTGCGATCTGGGAGTTCCATGACGCGATCGCACATTTGGTCAATGGTTTGGGGGGCGATGTTGCGATCGCAGATCGGACAGTGGGGTTCACCGGCTCGACCAAATAATAGGCGCAGGTAGTCGTAAATCTCGGTAACCGTACCTACGGTAGAACGAGGATTATTGGATGTGGATTTTTGGTCAATGGAGATCGCAGGGCTTAAGCCTTCAATGGCGTCTACATCCGGTTTATCCAGTTGTCCCAGGAATTGACGCGCATAAGCGCTGAGGGATTCGACGTAGCGGCGTTGTCCTTCAGCGAAGATGGTATCAAAGGCGAGGGAGGATTTACCGGAACCAGAGACACCTGTGAAGACAATTAAGCGATCGCGCGGGAGATCAAGGTTGATGTTTTTCAGGTTATGTTGTCTGGCACCCCGGATGCGGATGGTGTTTTGGCTGGGGGGTTGGTTTCCATTGAGGGATGGGGTTGGATCAGACATGAGGGCAATGGCGGGTAATAGTCCTTGATGATCTTAGCGCTGCCTCTGCCATTGGTTGTGAGGGGGCGTTGTTCTTGCTGTTCACGGTATGTGATGCCTCTGTAGGGGCGGGTTTTACGACTATCTTTTCGGTTGCACCCAGATGTGACTAAACCCGCCCCGACTTTCACAGGTTTCTAGATTTTGGAAGCGAAGTCGGGTTGTTGTTGGGGCTTTATTCCTGGGAAGCGATGTGTTTTTTAACGCAGAGGGGCGCAGAGGTTAACGCAGAGGGACGCAGAGGTTTTTGGGGCGATAGTTTCATCATCTCATCAACCGCCTTGGGTTTAAACCCAAGGCTAAAAGCGAAAGTCGTCTTTAGGCGACTGCATTTTGAGTTTTAGTCTATTTTAATAAACAGTTGATCTTAGCCCAGAGTTTGAACCTTTAACTTAAATACTTATTGATTAGGTGCTCCTTTGGGCTAGACTGAGATAATCAAGATTACTCAATCTAACTGAGTTATGAGTTATAGAAACATCATCACCATTGAACCCGGTAAGCGTGGCGGGAAGCCTTGTATTAGAAGAATGCGGATTACCGTGTATGATGTGTTGGGCTGGTTGGCGGCGGGAATGTCCCACGCGGAAATTTTAGATGATTTCCCGGAACTGACAGAGGAAGATATCCGAGCGTGTTTGGAATTTGCCGCTGATCGGGAACGTCGTATTATTGTTGTGGTAGGTGATACTTGAAGCTATTGTTTGACCAAAACCTAAGCCGTAAACTGGTAACTCGGCTTGCAGATATTTTCCCCGATTCTAGTCATGTTCAATTTGAGGGTATGACTGAAGCCGATGACAGTGATATTTGGGAATTTGCCAAAGTTCAAGAGTTTTGTATTGTGACGCAGGATGCTGATTTTGCTGAGCGTAGCCGTCTTAATGGTTCACCCCCGAAAGTGCTTTGGTTACGCTGTGGTAATGCACCAACAAGTAGGGTGGAAGCAAGGCTTCGTTCTGGCGCTGAGACAATTCAAGAATTCATGAGAAATGCTTCACTCGATTGTCTGGAAATTTACTAAGTTCTTAGACATAAATAAATGAACAATAAACGTCTCACTCCAAACTAGCTAAAATAGAAAGCAAGGATAGAGGGAGCAATCTGCCCATCTACTCATCCCCTGCTCACCTCACAACTTATTCAGTAAGCCCTACCTAGTTCACCCACCAACTCAATTAGGCTTTGCCCAGTTTAATTCTCCTTTTGCCAAATAAGCATCAGAGATAGATTCTCCAAATCGTTTGTAGCTTATCTCGTCAGCAACTTCCATGACAGCCCAAAGCATTTCTGGGCAAGCCCACTGCTTATGTAAGGTTGCAGCGTATATCCACTCAACAAAGCTTGTTGCACTTGAACACCGCTCCAAGTCAATTTCATACATATTCGTTTGATATTTACCGCCAGAGGAATGTAAATCAATCGTAATTGTTAGATTAGACTCCTTAAACCAAATACGCCACCATCTTTCATGAGCGTCAGGTTGCCAATAATAGGAGGGCTTAGAGCGTTTCGCTAGTTGTTCTCTGTCTGTAACTTCAACCAGTTCATTAAAAGTATACACACCCGATGCACTGCCCTCTATGTCTTCAAGATTAGCAGAACTAACAAACTCGACTTTCTTAACCCACCGTTCAATCGGACTATTAGCTAATTTGTCAGCAACTGAACTCATACCTCGCTAGTCTCCCTAAAAAATTTTACTTGTTTATATTTTAATTAGCGATTATGGGGGCAGTCAAGATTATACCCAATATCTGATTAGATGTTGCCAACTTAACTTGGGGAATTGCGGAGAGTGCGGCGTGCGATCGCGTCAGAAGTTGTCTTAGCCATTAGCCAAGGATGCTCTGGGAGCAAACGCTCCCCTTAACATTCCTTCTGTACTCAAATCCTCATCTATCTCTTCCCAGTGAATCCCATAACCTCCACCGCATACTTCCCATTTTCCCCGTTGTTCAGACGTAGCATTTAGTAATCTTGGATACTAAGTGAGAGGAACAGAAATTACCCGCCCATCCATGAGATCTACAGTTATTGTTTCCTCTGTAAAGTAGACGTTTTTAACTCTATCGTCGGCTCGAATCGCCAAAATACCTATCCCACACCTCCAACAACATTTGCTGATTTTCTTGTACTATGGATTGTATTTGACGTAGTTTTTTAGCACATTTGGTGTTAACTAGCAAAGGTACTGCGTGTAGCCAACCAACGCTCAAGTGATTGCTGGCTTTCTTAAAGCCATCTCTCCTCCATGTTAAATCATACAACCCCTGCTGAGCAGAATACTCACAGATAGGGATGCGATCGCGGGAACTTTATTATTGGTCATCATAATCATTTCCTGCCGTTGAATATAACTCTGTAATAGATTTATACTCAATCAAGGTGAACTCTTTTAGTTAGAACAAGGTAGACGACAGATGACAAAATCATCTTGGCATCAAGGCTGGGACATTACTGATGAGGAACGAGAGATTTACCGGAAACGTTCTCAGGCGTCGAGTCAAGCCAAAGCCAAGGCTATCCGAGGTGAGGGAAGAACTCCGGTTCATCCAATTAATGTTCCTCGACTCAATCCTGAAGATTTAATGCCACAATTAGCGAATAACGGTTGGCGATCGCTCTCTTTATTCAGTGGTGGTGGTGGTCTAGACTTGGGTTTTGATCGCGCTGGATTTACCCATGTTGCATCCTACGATATTTTACCTGAGTCTGGTGTTACGTTGAGAAATGCTCAACCAGAATGGACAGTGTTTGCAGGAGAAGCTGGGAATGTGACACAGGTAGACTGGCGAGATTATCGAGGCTTGGTTGATGTAATCCATGGTGGACCCCCCTGTCAACCGTTTTCTGTCGCCGGTCGTCAGAAAGGGAAAGAAGACAGTCGAGATATGTTTCCAGAATTCATCCGGGCGGTGTTAGAAATTGAACCAATTGCTTTTGTTGCGGAAAATGTTACCGCATTGGTGGGCAAAAAATTTACATCTTATCTTAAAGAGGTTATCGAACGTCCCCTGAGTCAAAACTATACAGTGGTTCAAGTTATCCTATCCGCCTCATCTTTCGGAGTTCCTCAAAAGAGAAAGCGTGTGTTTTTTGTAGGGTTTCGTCAAGAAAAAATGGCGACCAATTACCAGCATCCTTCTCCCACCCATGTTTGGCATCATTTATCTACGGATAATACTAAAAATCCTATTCAGCTTGATCTCTTTTCGCTGCTTGATCAGTCCGACAGTTTACAATCATGTATGGGCGTGCGTGAAGCATTAGGACTTCCTGATATCGGATTTGATTCCTTATCTCCTACTATTCGCAGTTCTCTAACGGGTCCCCGTCATACCACATCTGTATTGAGTAGTGTTTCCGCCCAGAAAATTTGGCAAAAACTACAAATTTGGCCCAATGGAGTAGCTTTAAATCGAGAACAGGCGCGTTTATTTGTGCCAGATAATAGTCATTTTAGATTATCTGTACCTGACTGCGCCATTTTGCAAGGTTTTCCTGAATATTGGTCATTTGACGGTGCTGTTTATAAAGCTTTAGGTCAAATTGGTAATGCTGTTCCTCCACCAATGGCATATCGAGTAGCTGTGTCTATTGCTCAAGCTTTATCCTGAAGGGCTTCTGCTACCAGTTCGCGCAGACGTTGAGCATGATTTTCGGTGATCCGTTCCCAATCTTGAAAATAAGATGCTGGAATGTGAGGATTATTTAAGGTTGCACCTCTCTCGATTAAATACCGACATCTATCCTTTAAGATGGAAAGCATTCTTTCAGGTGAATAACCCTGGTTTAGATCCATCTGGTTACGATACTGCTGAATTGTATACTGCTTTTTTTGCAGACGGCGAGCGTCTTCCAGTGTATAAACCTGTTTTTGCCCTAGAATTTCGTATAGTAGATTAAGAGTTAGCAATTCAGGTGCAAATTGAGCGAGTGTATAGTCCGGTAAGATATACGCTTTTTTATCACTGATCCATTTTTCCATGGATTGAGGAGAACCGTACAGGCAATAGTTTAATGTTGTCCCTGTCTTATTGTAGAAACCAAATAGCCAGTGTTTACCTTGCCATTTTTGAATATGATCTAACCCAAAATCACGAGCAGTTGTTATAGAAGAACTTGTTGTTGATTTCAATTCAAAGGGGATATAGCATCCATTGAAATAGAGAATAGCATCTATACCGCTGCGAGTCGCGTTAGCAGGTTTTTGAAGTTGAAAGAGCTTAATTAGTTCGTTTTCTCGACGATCATCTTGAACCGTCATATTTTACCTTTGTTAATTTAGTCGGACTTGTAGTGAGATAGTTAACATAATCTGTGGTAATGTCTTCATCACTCAACTTATTTGTACTTTTAGCAATACCTCGCAACCGAGACAAGTTACCCTTTTTCACCACGGAACGAGTTTCCCATTGTAAAGACTCCAGCAGAGTTTGCACTAATTTCCAGCGATCGCCAATCGGTAATTGTAAAGCTTGCTTTTGTAATTCTGGCAACGTCATTAGGATTCTCCTCCTTAAAGTCATCTCTTCTCCCTGTTAAATCATACAACCCAGACTAAACTGAAGACTCACGTAAGGATGCGATCGCGGGGGTGTTTTTGTACTATTGACTGTATTTTACGAAGAATGCCTAATATACAAGCTATCGCTCAAATAAACCCAAACAGCACTTTCCCTAAAACCTATTCCTCAAGTATCTTCTTTGCCAAGTCTATGGATGTTTGGTTCCATCGGGCATAATTGCATCTTTTAGGTTGACACCCTCTAAGTTAGCCCCCTCTAAGTGGGCATCCTTTAGATTGGCATTCCCTAAATCAGCATTCCTTAAGTTGACATCCTCTAGATTGGCACTCTTTAGGTTGGCATCTCTTAGGAAGGCATTTTCCAGGTTGACATCCCTCAAGTTGGCATTCTCCAGGTTGGCACGCCCTAGGTTAGCATTCAGTAGACTGGCATTTTTTAAGTTAGCATTCAACAATTTGGCATCTAACAGGTGGGTATGCCCTAGGAAGGCACTCTCCAGGTTGGCAGCCGTTAGATCTACACCCCCCAGATTGGCACGCCCTAGGTTGGCATTCTCTAGCTTGGCAGCCCTCAGGTTGGCAAGCCCTAAATTGGCATTTATCAGCTTGGCATTCCTCAAGTTGACAATGCTTAGGTTAGCACCCCACACAAAGGTATTCTCCAGGATGGCATCTTCCAGGATGGCATCACTCAAGTTGACACCCGCTAAGTTGGCATACTTCAGGTTGGCATCCCTCAAGTTGGCACCTTCCAGGTTGGCATCCCTCAAGTTGGCAGCCCTCAGGTTAGCTCCCTGGAGATTACATCTGACGCATTCGTTTCTCTCCAGCAACTGCCTAACTTGCCGATCCGATTGAGGAACTATATCCGGCTGAGGAACTATGATCGTTGTCCCCACCAAGGCGACAATACCGAGAGTAGCTAACCCCAATACATACGTTAGCTTCCTACCTTTTATGGCACTGACTACACTCTCTAACCTATTAGCTTTATCATCCCATTGCTTTGACTTTATCGCATCCAAAGCAGTAGCCGCATTATCGAAGCGCTGTTTTACATTCGGTGCCACCATTTTATCCAACCAGGCGATAAAGCCGGGATTAAGTTGGGGAACTAGCCCCTTGAAATCAAAGCGATAGTTATCATCAATTAATTTACCAATATCGAGCGATCGCGTACCTGTAAGTAAGCCAATTAATGTTACCCCTAAACTATAAAGATCAGCAGATTCTGTCAGGGAACGCCCAAATTGTTCCTCCGGTGGCATAAATCCGGGAGTTCCCGCCGCCACGCTACTGAGTGCCATTTCCTTACCCCGAATTCGGGCAAAGCCAAAATCAACCAAGTAAACATTCAAATGCTTATCCACCAAGATATTTTCGGGTTTGATATCCCGATGGATAATCGGCGGAACTCGCTGTTGCAAATAAACTAATATTTCTAAGACTGACACCGCTATTTGCTTAATTTGTTGGGGAGTAAAGCTACGTCGTTCGGCTAAAGATGGGGCATTTTTATATTCCTGTACTAAACAAAACCCTTGTGGCGTTTCAAAGGAATCTAAATAACGGGGAATCCGGGGATGATCCAGTTGTTGCAGAACTTCAATCTCCCGTTGATAGGCTTTATAGCCTGACCAACTTGCATCCGCTAAGGCAAAGCGGAACTCTTTTATCACAACCTTTTGCTTTTGATTAAGGGCTGTTGCCAAGTAAGTAATCCGTCCGGCTTCGCGGTTGCGTCCTAGCTCTTGAATAACGTGATAACCGTATTGGTCAAAATCTGGATAATTGCTCATTCATCTGTATTGTTTTCCCTGATCTGCATTATAAGCGCGATCGCTCTAGTACAAGAAGGCTCAAAGGCAGAGACACCCATGAACAATTTAGCGATCGCGGCAGAATTCTCAGACCCCTATTGTTTTGGGTTGTGCCGTCTTGCTCCACTTAGGCTCCTGATTGATATAATAGATAATTATTTCAGGAGTTGGCTCAATTCTACTATAATAATTAGCACTAAACCTTGACACCTGCGAAAATTTAAAATGGTTACAACCCTTACTAAACCATCCTCACTTTTACATGAAATTCGCCTGAAAAAAGTTGATCAGTGGAATCTGTTTAAATTCAGCGGTTGCCTCCAAATTCGCATGGAAAAGCTTTTAGAGAAAAAAAAGCTGACCAACTCACACCTGAAGAGATAAGCTGTTCGGCATTTAAACCTTAATATCAATAATGGCGCAATCCTTGTAGTAGTGCTAGCATCTTGCTCGCTACTAATACCCAATTTAAATGCATGACAACTTAGTAAGTAGTCGGACAAAAGAAAACGGTACTGTGTTAAGTTTTGCAAATTGCCCTCAAACCCTTACTGTTCCCTGTTCCCTGTTCCCTAATCTCAACCGTTCACTTTAATTGTGTCCACCTACTTAGAACTCGATGCGATTGGAGAACTTGATCGTATTTTTACTCATATCAATGCGATGATTGCAGCCCAACATGGCAATTCACGAAGAAACCAGACAAATTGTTCGAGAACGTGCTAACTATCAATGTAAATATTGCCACTCGCAAGAACGTTTGAGTGCTAATCGATTCACAGTTAATAATATTATTCCCATTTGGAGAAAACCAGCGATGATTGTTTAATTTAGGTGGATGGGTTTCAGAATTGAGTTGGATTTAGTTAAAATAGCGATCGCATCCCTTATCCTCTAAACGTTTCACCAATGGCAGATGTAAATGGTACTTGGCTGGGAACCTATTGGCAGTGGGGCGTTCCCACGAGATTTGAGGCAACACTGCTACATAGTGGCAATACCGTGACGGGTAATATCTTAGATGACAGCTACTTGGGCGAAGCCTCACTAACGGGGGAAGTTATTGGACGCCGGATTAGCTTTATTAAACGCTATTTAGCGAGTTCCAACTATCCCATTAGTTACACTGGTACAATCTCGGAATCGGAAGACTTTATGCACGGACAGTGGAGTATCGGTAGCGGTGAATCCGGTTCCTGGGAAGCGCGTCGCAGTGGTGAAAATCTTACCGTGGATTTACAAAAAGCCCAAGCTAACCGAGTACCCAGTTTAACAGGTGTATGAGGGAAAAAGTATTTGATTACCGCTTAGAGATAAGAGAAATGTAAGGATTTTAGCAGTTAGTGATATCTGCTCAACTACATTGCCCACAAAATTGATACAAATATTGAATGATCAGCTTGATAGTAAACTCTGTATTGTACCATAATATGTTACTTAAATAAATTAGATTCAAATGGTTAAAAAAATCCTCTGCTTTAGCGCCTTAATTCTCTTAGGATTAACAGCAACATTACTCATGTCTATCCCTGCCATCTCCCAACCAGGCGATATGACTTTGCGTGCTTTAGCCCAAGAACAAAACATCTACATAGGCGCAGCCGTATCAATAAAAGCCCTTCGCAACGATCCCACCTATCGAGAGGTATTGGCGCGAGAGTTCAACATGGTTACGCCTGAGAATGTGATGAAATTTAAGCTGATTCATCCAGAACGCGATCGCTACGATTTTACCGCTGCTAACGAAATCGTTACCTTTGCTAAAGCCAATCAAATGCAGATACGCGGTCATACCTTGGTTTGGCATCGCAGTTTACCTGATTGGTTAACTGAAACCGAGTGGACGCGGGAGGAATTAATGGAGATTTTGCGGCGACATATCTTTACCGTAGTCAGTCACTACCGAGGTGATATTGTTGCCTGGGATGTCGTCAATGAAGCCGTTGGTGATAAAGATTCTCTCAGAAAAACCATTTGGCAGCAAGGAATTGGGTCAGACTATGTTGAGTTAGCGTTTCGCTGGGCGCATGAAGCTGATCCCAACGCGCTCTTATTTTATAATGATTATGGTGGAGAAGGATTAGGCGAAAAATCGGATGCAATCTACGCCTTCGTCAAGGATTTGCTAGAGAAAGATGTCCCCATTCATGGCGTCGGTTTGCAGATGCACAAAAGTATTAAAAATCCGCCTAAACCCGAAGACGTAGCCGCCAATATCCAGCGGTTGGAGGAGTTAGGACTAGAGGTACATATTACTGAAATGGATGTCCAAATCCACAACGGTACAGGAACCGAAGAAGAGAGATTAGTCAAACAGGCAACGGTTTATCAGGACATGTTAGGCGTCTGTCTAAAAGCGCCTAATTGTACTGCATTTGCCACCTGGGGATTTACCGATAAATTTACCTGGATTCCCGGCTTTGTCGGTCAGCCTGACTTGCCCTTAATCTTTGATAAATCCTATCGTCCCAAACCAGCTTATCATGCTTTAGTCGAAGGTCTCAGTACCACCAATAACTAGGGGCGGCTGAATAAGTGGTGTGGGGAAGCAGGGGTTGTAGAGACGTTCCGGTGGAACGTCTAGAAGCAGGGCAAGCAGTGATACATTTTCCCTGATAGCGGTGCAAGTTAGGGAATCTGTAGGGGCGGGTTTAGGGAATCTGTAGGGGCGGGTTTAGGGACTGTAGGGGCGGGTTTAGGGACTGTAGGGGCGGGTTTAGGGACTAAAGTCAGCTATTCACCGATAAATGAACAACAAAACCCGCCCTATTTCACCGATAAATGAACAACAAAACCCGCCCTATCTCACCGATAAATGAACAACAAAACGGGAGCATGTCAGGGAAAATATAATGTTCACGCTAGCCTGCTGGCGTTGGGTTTCATTCCTCAACCCAACCTACTTGCGTTGACATGCACCCAACAAAACCCGCCCTCATGCCTAAATCAGGTAAAGACGTGCAATGATACCATCAAGCGTCATCTAATGCGGCAATACCGGGAAGTACCTTACCTTCGAGTAATTCCAGACTCGCCCCACCACCTGTGGAGATATGGCTCATTTGATCAGCCACACCCACTTTTTCCACAGCCGCAACCGAGTCACCACCGCCGATAATCGTGGTTGTGCCTTTCTTAGTCTGATCGGCTAGAGTCCGGGCGATCGCCTCGGTGCCAGCGGCAAACTTGTCAAACTCGAATACCCCCATCGGACCATTCCAGATCACCGACTTACAATCACTTAATGCGTCTTGGAAGACTTTCACGGAATCAGGCCCAATATCTAGCCCCATCCAGCCATCAGGAATCGATTCAACACTCACAGTTTGAGAATTGGCGTCAGCAGCAAAGTTATCAGCAACGACAACATCTGTGGGTAAAAGTAAGTCAACCCCTTTTTCCTTTGCCTTAGCTTCCAAGGACTTTGCCAACTCCAGCTTATCCTCTTCCACCAGCGACTTACCGACACTCAAGCCACGGGCTTTGTAAAAGGTGAAAATCATGCCACCGCCAATCAGCAGTTTATCCACCTTATCCAGTAAAGTTTCAATCACGCCAATCTTACTCGACACCTTAGATCCACCAATAATCGCAGCTAAGGGGTTCTGGGGATTTTCAATCGCATTTTGCAGATACTGGAGTTCTTTCTCAATCAAATACCCCGCCACAGAGGGCTGTAGGTGATGAGTGACTCCTTCGGTTGAAGCATGGGCGCGGTGTGCCGTACCAAAGGCATCGTTGACGTAAATATCAGCTAGGGCGGCTAACTTTTTGGTAAACTCCGGATCATTCTTTTCTTCCCCTGGGTGGAAGCGGAGATTTTCCAGTAACGCTACTTGACCATTATTCAGGCTGTCAACCTGAGATTTAACCCCATCGCCAATACAGTCATCGCACTTGACCACTGTTTGACCCAGTAATTCAGACAGACGATTCGCTACGGGTGTTAGGCGTAGGCTGTCCTTCACTTGTCCTTTAGGACGCCCTAAGTGGCTACACAGAACCACCTTGGCATTCTTTTTGATTAAATCCTGGATCGTCGGTAACGCTGCCCGGATGCGGGTATCATCGGTAATCGTACCATTCTCATCTAGTGGCACATTCAGGTCGGCTCGCACCAATACCCGTTTTCCCGCTAAATCGGACTCATTTAAATTTGCTACAGTTTTTTTGGACACAGTAATACTCTCCTCTAATTGCCTGTATCTGATGCTTTGCGATCTGATCGCGTGCCAGTGGTTGTATGCTTAATGATTGCCCCCAGACTTGCATCTATAGAGCAATCAACTCAATCATTAGGATCAAGAGTATGTATTCTCTTTTCCCGTCCACATTTTACCGGAGTCCGTGTCCTTCAAGGTGATTACAATGTTTAAGACTGTCTTATTTCCCCTTGACCAAAGCCGAGAAGCCCGTGAAGCGGCGGAAGTTGTCGCCAATATCGTCCAAAAGTATGAAAGTAAGTTAGTTCTGCTCTCGGTTGTCGAAAAACCCAACCCAGATGACCCATCGCCAAATCCGGACATCATGTCCCCGGAGATGGTTGCCGAACTACTCAAAGGCGCTCAGGCGATGTTTAATCAGTATGGTATTAAGACTGAAACCCTAAGTCGGGAAGGTACACCCCCATTTACAATCTGTGATGTCGCTGACGAAATTAATGCTGATCTAATTATTATGGGCTGTCGCGGATTGGGATTAACTGAGGATGGTGCTTCTGAAAGCGTTACCAATCGCGTGATTAATTTGTCACCCTGTCCCGTGCTGGTTGTACCGTAATGATGAGGGAGTTATCAGTTATCAGTGAGCAGTTATCAGTTATCAGGAGATGGGGGAGATGGGGGAGATGGGGGAGATGGGGAATTTGTGTAGGGGCGGGTTTCACAACTATCTTTTTGGTTACACCCAGATGTAACTAAACCCGCCCCGACTTGACGAATGACGAATGACCAATGACCAATGACGAATGACCAATGACCAATGACCAATGACCAATGACCATTCAATGGTATCCCGGACATATTGCTAAAGCCGAACGGCAACTCAGGGAACAGCTCAAACGAGTGGATGTTGTGCTGGAAGTCCGGGATGCGCGGATTCCTCTGACTACTCATCATCCGCAAACCGCTGAGTGGGTGGGGAATAAAAGCCGAGTCTTAGTGATCAACCGCATGGATCTGATCACGCCCAAGGTGCAGCAGTTGTGGACATCCTGGTTTGAAGCACAAGGGGAAATGTCTTACTGGACAAATGCCCAGCAAGGAAAAGGGATTCGAGAGGTAGCCCAAGCCGCCCAGCAAGCGGGAGTCCAGATGAATCAACGGCGCAAAAATCGCGGGATGCAGCCTCGTCCGGTGCGTGCGGTGGTGATTGGTTTTCCCAATGTGGGAAAATCGGCTCTGATCAATCGACTTTTGGGGCGGCGTGTGGTGGACAGCGCCCGCCGTCCGGGTGTCACCCGTCAACTGCGTTGGGTGCGGATTAGCGATCAGATTGAACTGTTAGATGCGCCCGGTGTTATCCCCGCCAAGCTACACAATCAAGAGGATGCTCTAAAGTTAGCTATTTGTGATGACATTGGTGAGGCGTCTTACGATAATCAGCGGGTTGCTTCTGGGTTTGTAGATTTGCTAAAACGATTGCCGGATCTGGCTACAGCCGATCGCACATCCACGTCTTCCTTACACAACCGTTATGAGGTAGATCCAACGGGGATCACGGGTGAATCCTACTTACAGGACTTGGCACAGACGCGCTACCAAGGCGACGGGGAGCGTGCTGCCCGACAGTTATTGAATGATTTTCGCAAAGGACTACTCGGCGCGATCGCACTAGAATTACCACCCTCTTGACTGCTGATGGGAAGTCTAGAAACCTGAGTCGGGGCGGGTTTAGTTACTTATGGGTGCAACCGAAAAGATAGTAGTGAAACCCGCCCCTACACAATTTCCCCCATCTGACACACCGAACGAAGTCGAGGTGTTCCCCATCTCCCCCATCTCCCCCATCTCCCCCATCTCCCCCATCTCCCCCAGCTTCCCCATCTTCCCCTGCTCCCCCTGCTCCTCCGCACCCAACCTTAATAACTGTGTGTTGTTTTACTAAGGGGGTGGGGGGTAATACCCCTCATCGACTAAACTAAGATAGAGTAATGCACCCTAGACCAGCGCCCAGCCTGGGCGTTTTTCGTGTTCGCTGGGCAACAGTTCAGCTAAAAACTGTGACAAATTATTACGTTAATCCACGTAAAGATTTAAGACATATTGCTGAGGCATCTTAATAGACGGAGGAAGGAAAATTGAACAAGAGCACCGAAACCCATTTTCAGGACTTACGCACAACCTCGCTTAGAGGGTTAACGATGAATCCTGCATACAAGCCAAACAGGATATCGTTAGCACAAAAGCGTAAGTCCTGTTTTTTTAGATTAGAACAGTACGGAAAGCATCTATCCTTACCAATCCTTTCAGGGTGTATTGTCTTAGCCAACTCGGAGATTGATCAACTCTGGTAATGGTGTAATACTGTAATACCACAGATGCCGAGAACGGCTATAGTGGAAGCAATGGGCAATCCTGGTTAGCTCGATAACTCCGAATCAAAATAAAAAGCGGTTTTGGGAATTCAAGGAGTTTAACCCACGACATTTGTACAATCAGCTAACGCGAAGATTTCTCAATTCACAGCAGAGATTCAGCGTCCCGCCCTTGTACAACGGTAAACTCAATAATTTAAATCGACTAAAAAATGGTCAGTAAAATAGCAACATTTAGACTTCCAGAACAACTAAGTCAGGAAATTCGGTCTCGGGCTGAGGCATCAGGTCGGGATCGGACGGCGGTCGTAATTGAGGCACTCAAGCAGGCATTTGGTTTCCCGCTTGAGGAATCGCACTCAACAACGATTGAGGAACTTCAGGAACAACTCACTACATTAGACAAAAAATACAAGCAGTTAAAAGAACAGCTTAATCAACTCTCACAAGAAACTCAGACAGCGAATCAACCCTATCAAACGGTTCAGCAAGCCATCCCTGGCACGTTGGTGACTGGAACGATTAATCATCATCAAATTGGGGATACAGATCAAGCCTGGAAAACTCCTAGCCAAGTCGCCCAACTGGATCTGAATGATGCGATCATTGCCCAGGAACAGGATGAGTCAGAACTGCGGGAACTGACGACGCGGATTCAGCAGCAAGCGCGAATCTTTGACCAAGTTCTCTCGGCGTCTCCTGATCCTATCTGCGTCTTGGATCGCATGGGACGATTTACCTACGTCAATCTGGCGATCGCGCAACTGTTTGGCTTATCCCAAGCGGAAATTTTGGGCAAAACGGTGCAGCAGTTAAACCTACCGCCTGAGGGACTCGAACTATTTAATAACCAACGGGAAGTTGTCTTCGCCACTCGACGCCCTTTGACCGATGAAATCAGTTATCCCACCCTTGGGGGTGTGCGTCATTACGAGTACATCCTAAGTCCGATTCTGGGTAACCACCAGAGTGTGGAAGCGGTAATATGTACGGCTAGAGACATTACTGAACGCAAACGAGTTGAAGAATCGCTGCGGGAATCGGAAGCGAATTACCGTCACTTATTTGAATACGCCAATGATTCCATCTTCATTATTGACCTATCCACCAGTCGGATTTTAGATGCGAATCAGAATGCCTCCAGACGACTAGGATACACCCGCAAAGAACTGCTGAATCTGAAGACTCGTGATATAGATGTGCCGATTGGTGAGGATCGCCAACGCACCATCAGTCAACGGATGCAAGCAACGGGGAGTATTATTTTTGAACATGCACTGCGGCGTAAAGATGGTTCTCCGGTGCAGGTGGAAATTAGTTCGCGGGTGATTGAATATCGCGATCGCTTAGTGTCCCTGAGTTTTGTTCGGGATATTACCAAACGCAAACAAGCTGAGGAACGGTTGCGGTTATTAGAATCGGCGGTATTCAATGCTAATGACGCGATCGTGATTACTGAAGCCCACCCCATTGACAAACCCGGTCCTCGAATCGTGTATGTCAACCAAGGCTTTACTCGGATGACAGGGTACACCCCAGAAGAAGTGATTGGCAAAACACCGCGCTTCTTACAAGGACCCAAAACCGATCGCGCCCAAGCCGATAAAATTCGTGATACCCTATGTCGATGGGAACCCATACGGGCGGAATTGATCAACTATCGCAAAGATGGTTCCGAGTTTTGGGTGGAACTGAATATTGTCCCCGTGGTTGATGAAAATGGGGACTATACCCACTGGATGGCGATCGAGCGAGATATTAGCCAGCGCAAGCAGCTAGAAACCGCCTCCGCCAAACGGGATCAGGAACGAACCGCCCAACTGTCTCAAGCCAATACCCTGCTACAAGAGCAATTGGCGAAACAGGAGCAAATGGTTGTCGATCTTCGCAGCCGTGAGGAACGCCAAGCGATCGCCTTAAAAGCGGGTAATGTGGGAATTTGGGATTGGAATCTGGAGAATGGTGAATTCTACCTGGCGTCCAATTTGAAAACCATGCTGCACTATGAGGATCAGGAGATTGCGAATAGTAAAGCGGCTTGGTTAGATCTCATTCATCCCGATGATCGCCAAGAGGTTGAAAATCAAATCAATGCTCATTTAGACGGGTCAACAACTCACTATGGCATGGAACACCGGATGGTGCAAAAAGATGGCACGATTCGCTGGTTTCTTTCCCGTGGTGTAGCGGTGCGAGATGCTAAAGATAAGCCTTATCGGTTGATTGGCTGTAGCGTCGATATCACCGAATATAAACAGATGGAGGATTAACGCTTACCATTCCCTTACCTCTAAATCAGAACCCCGATTTCTTGAATAAGTCGGGGTTATAACAATAATTATGTGTACTATTGATGCGAGTAGGCATTTTCTATTAAAACTGCATTTATTTCATCTAACAATTAGATAGACAATGCCTACTATACGGAGGCAGCCATTACTAAGACAGGTGAGTAATGACTCAGCTTTTTTTTTGCTTTCTGGACTGTTGCCGTTTGAATAAAGCCCCAAAACCGAGAGCTGTGGCTGAACCGAGAATAGTCAAAGGTTCGGGTACTGAAGATACCTCCGTATCGCCGAATACTCCTTCAAAATTGTCAATAATGTAGCGTTGACCACCACTGTTATCATTGTTGAAGTCGAACAAGGCGTAAGAGGCTACTCCGGTAAAGCTGGTTTCAATAATACCTTCTGGGAAATTGCCTTGACTTATACCATCTGGTGATGTGTATTGTCCAAACTCGAAATCAGAAGCCAGCAAATTACCATCACTATCGTACACTTCCAAGGCAGCCCAAGTATCCGAACTTTCAAAGAAGTCATCAAGGGCAAACCCAAACGTGAGGTAGTCTTCAGCTCCAAATAGAAAGTCTGCCCTCAAATCAACATCCAGTAATGTTGTCCCCTCAAGTCCAGGTTCTTGGATATAGCTCATAAATGAACCTGGACCGACTGTGTTAAACCCAGCCGAATCTGTCGTGCTAAAAACTATGTCGTTAATTCCATTTCCATCACCATCAAAAGAAAAGCTACTTACACCAGAATTTAACTCATCAAACGTTATCTTTGATGCCTGAGCTGGATGAACTCCAACCGCAGCCAAACCTAAAGCTGTGCCAGCGGTGGCAAGGGCTAATTTTTGGTAGATATTAGTCATTGTTCAAATTTCTCCTAAATTCAAGTCGCGTCGATGAATTTTCTAAATCTCTGCTGAGATATCGGTGGTATTTCTCAAAGTTTCGCAATCCGGGAAAAATCGTTACAAACCTTTACATAAAACCCCAGAGCGTTGAAGATATCGTTGAATTAACTAGATTCCGTAGGGATACGGCATTGCCGTACCCTATATATATAAAAATGTCAGACAAGATGAATCGCACAAAAAATGGTGAATTTTGCGAAAAACTAGAGAGTTGTGGCGATAACTGAGTGCAAGACTCAATTGACATGATGATTAAGGATGAGTTTAACCGAGGATGAAAGGGTAACAACCCGCTCCAAAACCAATAGCAACGAGTTCAGGTGATTTCATGGGTGTGGATATTGATCAACAACTGCGTCAGCTTGTCGCTCAAACCTGCCAGTATCCCCGGCGCAGTCTGCAACGGCGTCGCTGCTTGGATCAACTGATTCGGGCGATCGCACAATCGGGGAAACTATGGCGGGAGCATACCCCTGATTATGAAGAAGCACTACAACTCACCTGGTTGTATCTGTGCCGCAATATCGAGAACTATGATCCAGCGAGAGCCACGGTGACAACTTGGTTGGATGCCTATCTTAAAAAACGACTGAAGGATTTATTCCGAGAACAATCTCAACAACAACATCATGAAGCTCAACCGCCTCCAGACTGGGAAAATCAAACTGATCCGATTGAGAATTTGCCGGATACCCACCCTGATATTCCGCCGATTTTGGCAGAAACCCGACAGTGGGCAGAATCTGATCCAGAGGGGGAATTATCCAACTCTCATATTAGAGGACGTCCCGATATAACTTGTCAAGTTTTAATCTTACGTCGCTTACCACCAGAGACAGAATGGAGAAAACTAGAAGCAGAATTTAATTGTAAGGTTTCCACGTTGGCAACATTTTACCAGCGTCATTGTGTTCCCTTATTACGCAAATTTGGTGAATCGCAAGGATATTTATAGAGAATCATTAATTAATGTCGTAACAATAATTGGACTGGAAAGGAGCGAATGATGACTAGCGTAGAATTACTTTTAAAGAATGCTTTGCCCATGCCCATTATGCCCAAAATAATCCAAATGGCACAAGGGTTTGCCCAAAAACAACCGACAGCCGAAAAAGCAGAACAAGTTTATTTGAATACGTTGGCAGTTTGGGCGGTTCGGGATTACTTGGAACTGATGGAAATCGATACTGATATTGAACACAGTGATTTTGCCAATCCTGTTGTCTGTTTAGGGGCAGATGTAGCAGATCTTAAGGTTAAAGGGTTGGGGACGTTAGAATGTCGTCCGGTGAAAGTATTCGAGAATTATTCAGGCTCTGAAAACAATCGCTGGATTCCCGAATTTGGCTCGATTCCGCCAGAGGTTTGGCAGGAACGCATTGGCTATGTTTTTGTGGCGATTGATCCGAAGCGAAAAGAATCTAGACTGTTGGGATTTACCCAAACGGCTGGCATAGGTCAGGTGTTTTTGCCAGAGTTACAACCCCTTGATGCGTTATTCGAGTATTTTGAGCAATTAACTAACCCGATTGTCAATCTTAATCAGTGGTTTGCTAATCAGTTTGCGGCGGGTTGGCAACGGCTTGAAGAGTTATTAGAGTCTGACAGTGAGCCGTCGATATCAGGACAAACTTTACCTGCATTTCGTCGATTTAAAACTGACGTTAAACTTTTTCCAGATGCCGATATTATGCGAGCTAAATTAATTGATTTGGGCATGGAGTTGGGGGGTCAACGTCTGGCTTTGGTGATGGCACTAACTCAAGAACGCGATCGCAAGGTTAGTGTGTTCGTTCAAGTCCATCCTACGGAGGGTGATCGCTATTTACCTGGAAATCTGACATTGGCTTTACTTTCAGAGTCTGGAGATAGGCTACAAGCGGTACAATCGCGAGGGTTAGATTTATGGGTTCAACTCCGACAATTTCGAGTCGAACCAGGCACTAATTTTGGTTTGCAGGTTGTGTTAAATGGTGTCAGTGTTACCGAATCTTTTACACTATAATTTGTCCTTTGTCATTGGTCTTTGGTCATTGGTAAAGGGTTGAGGTGTGTTGACGAAATTTAATGTCGTTGATTTGATTTTTGCGAACCGACTTAAACAATGGTGCGTTACGCTTTGCTAACGACCCTACGGATTACATTTTTAATCCTATTCATCAAAGTTATAGTATAATTTGGGTGAAATAATTAATGGATCGGTCAACTAAGTAGGTTGAGGAAAAGAAACTTAACTGGATTAAGTTTTGTCAAAGAACATCAACCTCTTACAAAGAACAAAGGACAAATTACGAATGACGCTCCCTACCTGTTCCCTAACCCATTCATCAAAGGAGTTGCTATGAGTAAAATCGTTGTTTTAAATCTCGGCTCAGGTAACTTCAGCTCTGGATTTAGTTCGGTGACAGCAGGGTTGGGAGAAGTGGGGAATCTTTATATGCAATTCACAGGAAGTTTGCCACCAGCCCCCGATATTCCGCAACTCCTCAGAGATTGGCGGCTCCTCTATACAGCACTTTATCAAAGTCATAGCTATCGGGGCGGGATAGATATTGTTGAATCAGGTATCACCCATTGTTCTGAGGGAGATTTTAATCATATTTCTCAGCAGTTAGAAACTCAAATTAATACTTGGTTAAAGAGTGAAGGATTTCGCAAAATTGAATCAGAACTAAGAACTCAATTAAATCCCGCTGAACCCGTGCGGGTCATTATTGAAAGCGATGATCCAGAAGTCTGGAAATTACCGTGGCATCTTTGGGACTTTTTTGCCGAGTATCGCCTAGGGGAATTAGCGTTCAGTACACCAGATTATCCCCCACCTGCCAGTTCAGTTATTCCCCACCGCCGCAAGGCTAACGTCAAAATATTAGCTATTTTAGGCAACAGCGCCGGGATCAATTTGGAGAAAGATCGGGAATTACTGAAACAATTATCAGGAGCTAAAATTACCTGGTTGGTTGAACCGGATCGACAAGAATTGACTGAACAACTTTGGCAAGCTGGCTGGGATATTATTTTCTTTGCTGGACATTCCCAAAGTGATAATAATAGCACTCATGGACGGCTATACATCAATCAAAATGAACAGAATAATAGCCTGAGAATGGGTGAAGTCAAGGAAGCGATGAGAAAAGCCGTTGATAACGGATTAAAATTAGCCATTTTTAATTCCTGTGATGGGTTGGGATTAGTCCGAGAATTGGCGGCGGATCAGATTCCTCTCCCGCCAATGATTGTCATGCGCGAACCTGTCGCTGATCCAGTGGCACAAGCCTTTTTGAAATACTTCTTAAAAAACTTTGCCACCGGAGAACCGTTTCATTTATCGGTACGCCAAGCGAGAGAACAACTGCGGGGATTAGAACATGAATTACCAGGCGCAAGTTGGCTACCCGTCATTTGTCAACATCCGGCTGTAATTCCACCCAGTTGGAAACCCTTGGTTAATGGGGGAGAGGAAGATACAAAGATTCCCTGGAAAAGTTTATCGAAATGGGTGGCGATTGTTTTAGCGGGAGTGATTAGCAGTTACTTTTCATTCGGTTCACAACTGGCAGTTTTGTCGAATAAGTGGGGAATAAAAAATCAAGACAACAACCAGTTATTAAGGGCGCAATTCTACTATCATATCGCTAGTTGGCTCAATCTAAATTATCCTCAACCCTATTATAATTTAGCCTGGTTATGTGATGAGAGTCTTGATGATATAGACTGTGCTAAACAACGGTTTAATCAAGCCGCCCTGCGAGGACTTCCTGATGCTTACGCGGAATTGGCTCGCTTGCATTTGCAACAGGGAGATCTGGAAATTGCACTGAAACTAACCTGGGAGTGTTTAGAACATAGCGATTATGATGGGGTAAGAGCTGCTTGCTTAAAGAATCGCGGTTGGATACGATGGGAACAACAGCGATTAGAGGAAGCTGAAGCCGATTTAAGGAATGCGATCGCACTTGCAGTGGATAGCCCTCATGCTTATTGTTTATTAGCCCAAGTCCTAGAAGCCAAAGGCAACCAGCAAGAGGCAAGAGTAGCTTGGAAAAATACACTGAAATACTCAAATTATAATGTTCCCGAACAAGATAAGTGTATGGGTTTAGCTCAAGAGTATTTGTCAGCACAATAAGGAGGAATAAGTAATGATGTATTTTAAAGTACAACCCGAAACCACCTTGACTAGAGTGTATTACAGCATATTACGATTCGTTGCTTGGCTTTAACTACACAGACTTAAAGCAGTATAAATGGTAGTGGAGGTGATCCGAGCAATTGAAACATTGACACCAGGTTAAAGGAGTAGATGTATCATGTACTGGAAACTTGTGACGTTGATAAGTTTGATTTTCCTTCTCCTTGAGGGGAATGCCTTGGGTGTTGGGAATGAGGGAGTCATAAAACAGGTAGAACGCCGACAAGATTTAGAGGATCAAAAATTTTTATCTCGTTGGATTTTTTTTGACCAGACTGTCGCTAATGTTAGCTTTTGTCCTCAGGGCGTTTGTAATTCTGGCACTAAAGTGCCGACTACGAACAGGGAAAAATTGGTAAGGGATCAAGGGAATATTGAGTCGGTTCCTAGATATCCCCTACACTCTGCGTTAAACCTGCCATCTCAACCCCTTACTAACGGACAAATTCTTCAGATCACAGGTGATGTACAAATTCAGCGTAGTGGACGTAGAATTGAACCGCAAATTGGTACAGACATTTATCCAGAGGATCAATTATCCATCGCCAACGCCTCCGAAGTAATCTTGCAATGTGCAGACTTATCAAGCCAAACCCTATCCTCTGGAAACAATCGCCTCAATCCTTGTCCCACCGCTACTGAACAAACCGAATGTACCCCAGGTACTTATAACTGTCCCCATCGTGGCGATATCGCTTGGAACAATAGGATTCCTTATATTATCACTCCTCGGCGCACCGCGATTCTCACCGATAAACCCCTCTTACACTGGAATGGATTACCTGACGCCAACAGCTATACTGTCACCCTGGAGGGAGATGGAATCGAATGGACAACCCAAGTCAGCGATACCCAAATCACCTATCCAGGAGAACCCCCCCTGCAACCCGGTGGTGATTATCTACTCATTATTGAAGCCGATACCGGAGAATCCTCACTGGATGAATCCCCCCTACCTGGCGGACTAAATTTCAGCCGACTCGACGAACAACAAGCCCAACAGATTCGCACTCAAGCCACCCAAATTACCCAGCAACCCTGGAATCAAACTGCCAAAGCCCTAGCTTTAGCCACACTCTATAGTAAACATCAACTTCATACTCAAGCGATCGCATCCTTAGAATCCCTGATTGCTGACGGCGTAGAAAGTGCAGCCATCTATCGCAAAATAGGCGATCGCTACTTCTATCACCTCGCCCTTCCCCCCCAAGCTAAACCTTACTACAAAAAAGCGATCGAACTTTCCCACACCACCGACATCGAAGAAAAAACCCACGCCCAATACCACCTAGGGCGCATTGAAACCGCACTTGGTAATCACGACGAAGCCATGCACTGGTTCACCCTCGCCCTCCAAGGATATCAAACCCTCGGCTATTCCGAACAGATTCAGAACCTTGAACACCAATTAAACCGATAGGGGCAGATTTTACCGATACCCTTTCCGCAACAACCAATCCCTGAACTAAACCCACCCTCCTCCACCTACAAACCCTCTGCGCCCTCTGCGCTTACCTCTGCGTACCTCTGCGTTAAATCAACATGAACCGATAGCCACTCAATCAAAAGTCATGAAACCCCATCTTCTCCCCCCAACAATTCTCCTCGCCCTCTTAACCCTAAACCCCTCTCCCCCTACCCTCGCCCAACCCATAATCCCCGCCAACGACAATACCGGAACCGTCGTTAATACCACAGGCGATCGCGTTGACATCACGGGCGGCACTTTATCCCCCGATAATACCAATCTTTTCCACAGTTTTCAGCAATTTGGACTAGAATCTGAGCAAATTGCCAACTTCCTCTCCTCGCCCAATATTCAGAATATTCTCAGCCGAGTTACTGGCAATAATCCCTCAATCATTAACGGCTTAATCCAAGTTACCGGGAGTAATGCCAACTTATTTTTAATCAACCCATCCGGTATTATCTTCGGTGCCAACGCCCAATTAAACGTCCCCGGCAATTTTACCGCCACCACCGCCACAGGGATTGGATTTAACCAGAACCATTGGTTTAATGCTTTTGGCGACAATAACTATTCAAATCTCATCGGTACTCCTAATCAATTTGCCTTTGATCACTCCAATTCTGGCAGTATTATCAACGCAGGTAACTTAGCCGTCAGCGCCCCCCACAATTTAACCCTATTAGCGGGTCAAGTGGTTAATACAGGTGAATTAAGCGCACCGGGCGGAACCATTACCGTTGTTGCTGTACCTGGCTCTAATTTAGTCCAGATTGCTCAATCGGGAAACCTCCTCAGTTTAGAACTAGAACCGCCCCGGGATACTCAGGGAAATATTCTCCCCGTAACCCCCTTAGATTTAGCTGAACTCCTCACGGGTACACCACCTGAATTAGACACCCAATTAACTGTTTCTGCGGATAACACCGTTCAGTTAGCTAATTCCGGGATAACCTTACCCAATCAACCCGGAACCTCGATTATTTCTGGCAGTCTCAATGTTGCCAACTTCTCTGCCATTCCCGCCAATCAATCCATTACTATTATTGGTGAAAACGTGGGACTCGTCGATGCCGATATTAATGCCTCTGGTAATCATAATGGAGGTATTGTCCGGATTGGTGGAGATTACCAAGGTCAAGGTTCCATCCCCAATGCTGAAAACACATTTATCAGTTCGGATTCGATTATTCAGGCTGATAGTTTCCTGAATGGTGATGGCGGGCGTGTTATTGCTTGGGCAGACAATAATACTACATTTAACGGCACTATTCTCGCTCGTGGCGGGAATAATTCCGGAAATGGTGGATTTGTGGAAGTTTCCGGGAAAAACAATCTAGTTTTTCGGGGAACTGTCGATGTCATGGCAGCTAATGGTCAAGCTGGCAACGTACTACTTGATCCGGTCAATATCACGATAGTCGATCAAGAGAGTCCTGCTGCTAATGATAATGAGTTGAATGATAATACAATTCTCTTTTCAGACGAAACCACCGATAACTTTACCCTTTCTAAAGGAAAACTGGAAAGCTTATCCGGTAACCTCACCTTAGAAGCAACAAACAATATTACCATTGAGGATATAGCTAGTAACAGCTTAAATCTTCAGACGCTTGATGGTCAAACTATCACATTTAAAGCTGATGCCGATGGCAATGGTGTTGGTGATTTTTTAATGAATTCAGGGGATGAAATCACGACAAAAGGAGGAGCAATTACCATTGCGGGAGTCAACGTTGATGTAGGCAATATCAATACCAGTGGCGTTATCGCTTCTCTGTTTAGCCATGGTGGTGATATCACGATTGTGACCGATGGAGGTAACATCAACACGGGTATTCTTAGATCCTGGGGAAGCGGAACAGTAGGAGATAGTGGCACTATTACCCTCACGGCTAATAGAGGCAACATTTATACAGGTGCGATTGCCGCCCAATCTCTTGCCACTTTCGGAGATGCTGGTGATATTAATGTTACCGCGAATAATGGTAATATTGAAGTATTGGGTGAAGTAAATAGTAGTATTGACAGAGGTGTCGGTAATGCTGGAACGATTAACCTAACCGCTAATGGGGGTAATATTAAAATTACAGGCACGGAACAGAATAGTAGTATCTCTTCATTAAGCCTTGTGGGAAATGGGGGGGAGATTACAGTCCAAGCGACAGGTAATATTGAAATTTTAGGAACTATTGCCTCTTTGTCCGGATTGAGTGATACGGGTAACGTCACACTGACCAGTGAGCAAGGGAATATTTCAAGCGGTAGCCTTGGCTCGGCTGTTTTCAGTGGAACGAGTGGTAAAGTAACCATTAATGCCCCCAATGGCAGCATCAATACTGGTAATATTGCTTCACTTTCTTTCAATGGCACAGGTAATGACATTAGGCTTACCGCTCGAAATAACCTGATAACAGGCGACCTGATGTCTTCAGGTAAAATTGGTAGTGGAACAATTAGTTTAACCGTTACTAATGGTTCTATTAATGCCCTGAATTCTGATTTATCTGAGCTATTCAATTTGGTTGATTTAGTACCGATCGAGGATTATCCAGAACTCGCTGATTTATTAAAGCCTATAACTCAGTTACCCACCCATGTTCTGGATTCATCTTCATCCTCAGGATCAGGCGGTGCAATTCTACTTAATGCACCAAATGGTGATATTATTACTGGCGGTAAAACAATCAATTCCCATGGGTTTATGAATGCTGGAGATATCACCCTAACCAGTGGTGGTATTATTGATACAACGGGCGGCATTATTAGCGCTCCAGGCGGTATCAAAGGCGGTGATATTACGCTGCTTGCTCCTGGTAATATTGATACGGGAACGATTACTGTATTTTTAAGTGGCTTTAGTGGTGATAGCGGCGATATTAGTATCACAAGTACCGAGGCAAATATTAACACTAGCACGGGTGCATTAATTACGGCGTCTGGAGAGGGTTTAGGTGGTAATATCACCCTTGATGCGGCGGATAATATTACCATGGGTCAAGTTAATGCCTTATCGTTTATGGACAGGGGTGGCAAAATTGATCTGAGTGCAGAGACTGATATTACAATTGGCGGAGATATTCAAACCAACCAAAATAATATTACCTTGAATGCGCCTGTCACCTTAGCGGATAATGTCGCGTTGACTACATCAGAGTCTGGTGGTATTATCTTTAACGATAACGTCAACGGGGGCTATAATTTAACCCTAACTTCAGAACAAGGAGTTGTGCAATTTAACGATCGCGTGGGTCATTTAACCCCCTTAAATAACCTCCAGGTTCAAGGTGAGATCACCACAACCAATTCATCGGGTATCGATATCACCACCTTAAACAGGATTCTGACAGAAGATATTACCTCACCGGGTGGGATTAGCCTCACAAGTCATCAACGAAGTATCACTACCCAGCGTCTAAATACCTCGGCATTGAATAATGGTGGTAATATTACTCTTAAAGCACCGGGTAATATTAGCGTGAGTCAAATTGATAGCCAAAGTTTAGGGAATGGGAATGGCGGCGCGGTTGAGATTAGTACGGGACAATTTTTCCAAGCTACGGATACTTTTCTTGATCAAAATGGAAATCAGACAAGTATTTCTACGGCTGGGGTGGCTGACGGCGGATCAATTTTCATTCGCCATGGTGGAGAGGGAATTACCCCATTTATTGTCGGGAATGCTGATATCAATGGTACTGAAGGCGCGATAACGCGAGGAAACGATAATCCCGAAAGCCAGATTCTCCCCACACAAAGCTATCTACACACTCACAAACAAGACCGCGATCGCATTCAGATTATATCAGTCTCTCCGGCTTCACCCCCGCCACCTGATCCCAATCCCCTTCCAGCCGAACCCAATCCTAGTCCTCAATTAACCTCTGGTTCTCCATCACCCTCTAGTTCTAATTCTGAATCAACTCCAGAGACTCCATCTAACCCCAATCCCCTAGAATCTCTCGCCTTTCTTGTCGGCGATACTCTTGATGTCAATCCTCAAATCAATCAAGATGCTGAAACCGGAAACTACACCTTTACCTGGAAAATACCCAATCAACAAATATTATCACTCAATGTCCCCTACGTTCAAGACTCTCCCCAGCAACTACCCATTAATCCCGGCGAGGATATTGTCACCGTAATTGACCAATTATTAGAAGCGCAATTTGAAACCTATTTAGGCGAAGATCTTACCCAGAAAAAAGTCACCACCGCTTCCCTACAAAACAGGCTACAAACCATGGAAACCCAAACCGGAAAACGGGCTGTGGTAATTTACGCATTGTCTCATCCCGATGGATTACAACTGGTTCTCGTTCCACCCGAAGGTTCTCCTATTTCTAAACAGGTTCCCCAAGCCAATTATCAAACCCTACGGCGGGAAGTGAAGAAATTTTATCACACCCTCAATGATTACACCAGTAACAGGTATTTATCCAGTTCTCAACAACTCTACCAGTGGCTAATCGAACCCTTAGCAACGGAACTCGATGCCCTCAATATTGATACACTCATTTTCTCAATGGACGCGGGATTACGCACAATTCCCCTAGCAGCCTTACACGACGGACAGCAATTTCTGATTGAAACCTATAGCGTTGGTTTAATCCCCAGTGTTAGTCTAACTGATACCCGTTACCAACGTTTAGACAACGCAACTATCTTAGCTATGGGGGCTGCCGAGTTTCCGGATTCCACCCTTTCTCCATTACCTGCTGTTCCGATTGAATTATCCACAATTTTAGCGGAAGTTGGGCAAGGAAAATTATTGCTAAATGACCAATTTACTTTAGAGAATTTCAAGACTCAGCGCCGAGACACCCCCTTTGATATTGTACATCTGTCTACCCACGCCTCATTTCCCCGCGATCGCAACTATAATCCCTACATTCAACTTTGGCAGCAACGAGTCGGATTAAACGAATTACGACAAGTGAAATGGTACGCCCCGCCAACCGTAGAACTCTTAACCCTAAGTGCTTGTGAAACCGCTGTGGGGAATGAACAAGCCGAAATGGGGTTTGCCGGATTAGCTGTACAAGCGGGGGTAAAATCAGCCCTAGCCAGCCTCTGGAAAGTTGATGATTTAGGGACGTTAGCGGTAATGACCGAATTTTATCAGCAACTTAACAACGAGAATGTATTGATTAAAGCCGAAGCATTGCGACAAGCCCAGCTTGCCCTATTGCGTTCTCAAGTGCGAATCGAATCAAGTCAGTTGGTTGGAACCAGTCGGAATATAAGCGTTGCCAAAAGCTTAGTAAATAGCCCAGAAAGTGATTTATCTCATCCTTACTATTGGGCTGGTTTTACTCTAATTGGTAGTCCTTGGTAAAAACCTTAAAAAATGGTGCGTTACGCTACGCTAACGCACGATGGCGGCGTGGCACACCTTATTTGGTGGATTAGAATTGTAGGGGCGCACCGACGTGCGCCCGGTTTAAACGTCAAATCTATTCCACAATTTTAGCTGTATCAACCTCAATTCGCTGTTCCCGACAAGTCCGCAGGTAGGTGGCATTCAAATCCACAGGTAAGCAAAGTTCACCGCGCAACCACAACGGCATTATAGGCAAGGGACTTGCCACCGCCAATGCTTCTTGCCAAATGTCTAAATTCGGCTGTCCCTGACGTTCCACAACCCGATAGGCGGCGGCGTAGAGTTGTGTATTTAGAGGCATCATTCTAACTGCCAACTGATGTAATAATTCCTCATGTAAATTCGCATTTCGTCCCGTCACCACATCCACAATGACTAATCCTATTCCTTGCTGTAAGTAGGTTTGACACTTAGCGATAAAAGTATTACGATTCGCGGGTCTATCTTTATTACCGGGACTCACCAACTCGATAGCTGCCATTAATGTTGGACCCGCTTCGCTATTGAAAATACTCACCTCCACCGCCTCAGTTGTCGGAGAAAATGGAACAGTTTGCGTGGGTGACGAAGGTATCCATTCCTGTTGAGAGGAGGTTGGGAGTTGAACGACATTCTCGGATACTCGACTGGTTAGTAATGATATCTCTTCAAATGCTGCCACATCAATTTCAATCCCAAATTGCACATTGGGTTCAGCGAAGTATCCTTCTGGTAATTGACGGTTTAAATCGGAAGCGATATACGTTGCCCAAGCATTATGGAAAGCGTGCCAGTGACGACGAGTACTCAACGGTGGATGAAAGTGATCCAGTAATCCCATGATTTTTGACTCCAATTATTGATGGTGATTGAATTTATATGGATAGTCTTTAAGTTGTTTTTTTTAGTCAACATTTAAGCTGGATTTGTTTGTATTATACTTTTAAATTACGATGCGCGTGTTTATAGCGCTAAAGCGCAACTACAAACTAGCGAACTATGAGATAATTAACTTTATCGAGAACTACAATCAGGTAAACCCCATGTCTCCAATAACTGACTCCTGGCAAGAGGATTATATTATCACCAACGGTGTCAAACTACACTACGTCACTCAGGGAGAAGGTAAACTTATGCTGATGTTGCATGGTTTCCCCGAATTCTGGTACTCCTGGCGGCATCAAATCCCTGAATTTGCCAGGGATTATAAAGTTGTTGCCGTTGATCTGCGGGGTTACAATGACAGCGATAAGCCCAAAGATATATTAGCTTATCAGATCAGCGAGTTAGTTAACGATATTAAAGGAGTTATTCAAGGATTAGGGTATGAAAGCTGTCTCTTAGTCGGACATGATTGGGGAGGAATGATTGCTTGGTATGTTGCCTATACTTATCCCGAACTGGTTGATAAGTTAATTGTCATGAATATTCCTCATCCCGCCAAATTTGCAGAAGCGTTACGCAGTAATCCGCAACAACTCCTGCGAAGTTGGTATATCTTTTTCTTTCAACTCCCTTTACTCCCAGAGTTACTGTTTCAGTGGGATGACTATCGACTGATTGCGTCGAGTTTTATCGATATGGCAATTGACAAACGTGCCTTTTCGGAAGTAGACTTAAACGCCTATAAAGATGCGGCGGCTAAACGGGGTGCTATGACTGCCATGCTTAACTACTACCGTAATGTCTTTAAGGGGATATTTAAGCAGCATCAGTGGGATATTCTGCCCATCCCAACTCTACTGATTTGGGGAGAAAATGATACGGCTTTGGGCAAAGAATTGACCTATAATACAAATAATTATGTGCCAGATTTGCAAATCCGCTACATTCCGAATTGTAGCCATTGGGTACAGCAGGAACAGCCGCAGTTAGTGAATCAGTATATGCGAGAGTTTTTGGCAAAGAATCAGGGATGAGAGAGTTACCACCCTTCACTTGGGAAAGAGGGTATAGCGCCTGTATAGAGGCGGGTTTTACGACTATCGTTTCTAACTAGCAAGGGATGCGACTAAACCCACCCCGACGGAATCCCCGATAATTGAAAAAGGGCGGGTTTTGTTGAAATGGTATGGGTAACATCCTAATTATGTTCCTAAACCCGCCCCTACATAATCCTAATCAGAGCTGATCATCTCTGGGTGATCGCACTCAGGTGTGATAACCTTTCTTTACCGCGATCGCAGGAAAAGGAACCGCCGCCATTATTGGTGATCATTTATCATTCCCTTGACCGTTGCGATAACCGTAGAAGTCAATCCGATACTCAGTAATCTTAACGCCAGTTTGTTGCTCAATGTGCTGGATTAGTTCCTCTGGTAATTCTACGTATACATCCATAATCTGATTCGTATCCACACAATTAACATGGCTGTGTGCATCGCTGATATTCCCGTAAAGCCGTCCATCGGATCGCTCAATACATTCAATAATGCCTTGAGACGATAGCGCCTCTAGATTTTGGTACACAGAAGTATGACCAATTTCTTTGCCTTGCTGATTCAGGCGATCATAAATTTCTCTGGCACAGAGATGCTCTCGATCTTGCCACAGTAATTCTAAAATTAAGCGGCGTTGACGCGACAAGCGCATTCCTAACGCTTGACATCGATTGAGGGCGTCTTCCAATGAGCGAATTGGTTTGACAACTGCCGCTTCTTTCTGCATAGTCGATACGTTGAATAGGGTGGTTAGCTGTATGGGGAGTAGTTTCAAGCTCTACCCTGAAGGGGAGCCTGATAGAAATCCCGTCATGCACTGGTTACAAGTGCATTATGTTTGCGGATATAATCTTTTTTGCCAAGCTTTGTTCAGGTTTGGGTCTGAATGACTTAGCATCTGACACTGTAAGGCAAACTCATTACCACTTTACCTTAGATGGTTTGAGTCTGTCTACTGTGGATTGATATCAAGTCGGGTAGCATTGATTGTGTTAATGAAAACTAAGGTAAGCTTGATCCGAGGTTAAGCCTGGGGACTGGTTGACCCTTCGACTTCGATGAAAGACCGAAGTAATCCAGGCAATGTACAGACGCTGTAACAGTGCGTTTCTACGTCCAAGTGTTGTGGAGCGGATAAAGATTAGTGGCAATCACAATTAAACTCAATTCCCATTCCATCAATGATTTAGACCTATCGCCCGTCCAGACTGTGATTGATAAGTGGTTGACCGAGGGAGCGATCGCAAACTATGAGCAGCAGTTACGCTTTGAGTTTAACTACCCTCGCGAACCCAATGATCCACGGGAATGGTCAGAAATTCCGGAGATCCGTCTGTGGTTTATCCGCTTGGATGTTCAGTATCCGTGGTTACCGTTTTTACTGGATTGGAAAGCTGGGGAACTCGCTCGCTACACGGCGATGCTTGTCCCCCATCAGTTCAATCGCACGGAAGGGATTCAATATAACCCAGAAGCCTTAGAAATTTTCATGATGCAAAAGGTTTTTGTGGTGAATAACTGGTTACAACAAATTAGTTTGCCTAACCAGTCGCGCCTCAAATCCATGGCTCAAATGTTAGGGTATGAACTCGATGATACGTTGTTTCAGCTAATGTTTCCCCCAAAAAGAACTTGAGACTTAGAGGGGTGAGGGCTTACCCACAGACGCTGTATACAGATGGTGGTTCATCTTGGTGTTGGCTTTAACACACCATTGGGATCACGCCGTAGCGGATAAGGCTGTTTCGGCAATGGCGCTCCTGGGGTGTCCAACACCGATATACCATACTGCCAATCGGGTGGACAAATCGCAACGTAGCGAGCATATCCCCCAGTTCCCCCTTCTGGCTTGGCAAAACCAATGGCAATTAAAGCACCCGCTTCTGGCACTTTATCGAGGTTGGTTACACCTTCTGCCTGAGTATAATGATTGTGCAACAGCCAATATTCGCCTTCCAGATTGGGTGTTGTATCCGTATCCAACGGCTCATGACCATGAAAAAGGATATTACGCTGCAAATGTAGAAACTTGAGCGCCTCCAGACTCACACCAGGAAACGGCTTTTGATTAAAGCGTTCAACCTCAGACCATTTTTTTGACCAGTCTGAGCGGATCATCACCACTGATCCTTGGGGGATCTGACCGTGTTTGGCTTCCCACGCCTGGATATCCGCAACGGTGGCGTGATAGCCCGGATTGTCGGCTACTTTCTGATGAATATCAACGACGACTAAGGGTCTAATTGTATACGTAGCAGGCAAATCACTGATCGTTGCACCGTACTCATCCCAGTGAGCGGGAGGATCAAGTTGTGTCCCATACTGATCCGTGGGCAGTTCATAGGCGGTGGCAATAAACCCATGATCCGCGTAGGTGTATTCCTGTCCAGATTGAATATAATCCGGTAGATCCGATCCCGCTATTGTTGTTTTAAAGGTTGCATGATCAAATCCGCGCCACACTGGGATAGTTGGATTGAACGAATGAGTCAAATCCACATATTTGGCTGGCTTGAGGACACGATCATAAATGTTCCACAGATCTGTTGTCTGACTGATGGCAGGACTAGAGGTAGTCGATAGGTATACCACCAGTGTGGTGACTACAGATATGAGTAATAACAACCATCGTGTCATAAATAGGTAGAAGGGTACTGACTGATATGCTGGTGGGTTGAGCGAAGCCAAGCGGGTTGAGCGAAGCCGAAACCCACCCTACGGTATATCAAGGGTTACGACGCTCTAAAACGGCTTATTTCAGTGCCATTCCCTAGCCCCGCCAAACTTGTTTTAATACATCATCAGGCTGAATATCGGCAATCCAACGAGTGGGTGATTGAATACCGATATAGCGTTCTGATGGGGGTAGGAGTTTGTCAGCCTCAGTAGGACCAAACAACGCGATCGTATACGTTCCCACAGCAACAGCCAGATGCATCGATGCGCTATCTGTACATAACAGTAAATTCGCCCCCGCAATCATTGCCGCTAATTTACCACTATCAGGAGGTGAGGTCATCTGTAAATTAGGACAAACTTGGGTGAGAGCGGCGACTAACTCAGTATCCTCCGAACCATGCAGCATAACCAGAGTTTGGTCAGGCTGTTTTTGATGGATGTCTTCAATAACCTCTTGCCATTTATGGGCGGGATAAACTTTATCAATGTCCTGTGACTGATCGAGGTGGTTAGAGCCGCCGTCGATCATAATGTAACCGCTTTCCGGGATACCCAGACGGGCTTGTTCACCTTCTGCCCAATCCAGATCGGATTTTGGTACACGAATGGCAAGTTCTGGACAGGAGGTATTAATCCCTAACCCGGTGAGCAGGTCATGATACATATACGCTGCATACTGCTCTGTTTTCAGCGGTACAGTATTGGTAAAAAACCACTTACCCTGATTATTGTCGTAGCCCATACGGATGGGAATACCACTCATCCAGAGCAATAGTCCCACTGACCACCGACGCTCTAGGGCAATTGCCGCATCATATTCGCGATCGCGGATAATCCCCAACAGGTTACCAAAATCCGCTAAACCGTTGCGGTCTTTATAGTCAAAGGGTAATACTTCATCGACTGAACCGGAAACCCGATAGGCTCCTTTGGCGCGGGGTTCGACTATCACATCGATTTCAGCGTCGGGGTAATTGGCTTTTAGGTCATCGAACGTCGGAAAGAGCAGCAGTTGATCGCTGATTCCTCCCGGAACAAGGGCTAATATTCTCATCTCAAATATAATTAGAGCTTGTATATCAGCTCAATTTTAATGGACTGGTCGTTCCTAATTTCACGGAATTTTCCGGAAACGAGTTTGCCAAGGAAACCTTGACGGGGTGAACTGCTACACCCCTGCTCCCATTGCGATTTGGCTTATGGGATTACGTTACGCATGATATTATACCTAGTGGTTTCATGGGATGAACCAGTAGTAGCATATTAGATTAGATTGGTCGGGACTAGAGATTTGGCATCATAAGGCGGAAGCTTGTGCATTTATTAATTCCAGCAGCGGGAATGGGACGACGGATGGGGAGCGATCGCAATAAGCTATTGCTCACGTTACTGGGTAAACCCCTATTAGCCTGGACGCTACTGGCGGCGGAAGCGGCGACGGAAATTACCAACATTGGCATTATTGGACAGCCAGGGGATCAAACGGATATTCAGGCAATTCTGGCGGATCTCGCCCTGACGAAAGCCGTACAACTGATTCCTGGGGGCGCAACTCGTCAAGAATCCGTGTATAACGGCTTGCAAGCTTTACCCCCAACGGCGGAACGGGTACTGATTCACGATGGCGCCCGATGTTTAGCTACCCCCAAATTGTTTGATCGCTGTGCGGAACACCTCAGAGATTGTCCGGGTTTGATTGCCGCGATCCCGGTTAAGGATACGATTAAAGTCGTTGATGAGTCGGATATTATCCAAGATACACCCGACAGGCGACGGTTATGGGCAGCCCAGACGCCTCAAGGATTCGAGGTGTCGCTGCTGAAGCAATGTCATGATCAAGGACGAAAATTGAATTGGGACGTTACCGATGATGCGGCATTATTTGAGCGCTGTGGGCTACCTGTACAGATTGTGGCAGGGGAAGAGACGAATCTCAAGGTAACCACACCCATGGATTTAGCGATCGCGGAGTTTATTCTGCGTCAGCGACTTGCAGCCAGTCATCAGTCATAAGCTATAAGCTATAAGTTATCGGTCACAGCTTAATTGTCGGGGCGGGTTTGACTAATAACTGTTTAAGTGGGTGGACACAATTACAGTTAACGGTTGAGATTAGGGAACAGGGAACAGTAAGGGTTTGAGGCTTGTTTACATGACTTAATCTAGTTAAGTTTATTTCCACAAACCTACTTAGTATAACTTTATTTTTTCAATAAGGAGTGACTTCGATGAAACTTCCTACTTTTCTAATTATCGGTGTTCAAAAAGCTGGGACAACCTCAATTTATAACTATTTGAAACAACATCCACAAATTTACATGAGTCCCGTTAAAGAAACAAACTTTTTAGAAAAGAACTGGGAAGAACTTGAAACGCAACGAAAAGCCAAGATTGACACCTTTGAGAAATATTGTCAACTTTTTGAAGGGGTAACAGATGAAATGGCGATTGGGGAAGCCTCTCCTAATTATCTGTTTCATTATGAATCATCCTCAGAGCGGATCAAGCGTTACGTTCCCAATGCCAAGTTAATTGCGGTCTTGCGAAATCCAGTTGACCGAGCCTATTCGGATTATTTAATGCATATCCGAGATGCCATTGACAAAGGAAGGCGAAACAGCTTGTCTGACCAAATAAAATACCGGGCTGATAAATCGTTTATTTTGCTAAAGGGATTTTATTGTCAGCATTTGCAGCATTTTTATAACAAATTTGACCGAGAGCAAATTCGAGTTTATTTGTATGATGACTTGGCGAAAGACCCAGTTAAATTCATGCAAACTATGTATCAGTTTGTTGGCGTCGATGATACCTTTTCACCGGATGTCTCTAAAAAAGCTCAAGTTGCTCAAGTCCCCAAAAATACGGCAGTGAATCAGATGTTACGCCAAGAAAATCCATTGAGAACGATAGTCAGGGCTGGACTCCGAGTAATTTTACCCCTGGAAATGAGGCAAACGATTCGTTCTCGCCTGATTCAAATGAACTCTCAAGATAAGAAAGCGGCTCCACTTTCGCCAGAGGAGCGCCAACAACTGATCGAACTCTATCGAGACGATATTCTCAAGTTACAAGATTTAATTCAACGAGACCTTTCGTCTTGGTTAAAGTAGTGATTGGTCATTGGTTATTTGTCATACTCCCTTCGCGAGAAGCAAGCTACGTCTTATGGTCGGGGCGGGTTTTGCAGCCAAGCTAGGGATAACAATCAATATTAGTCCCTAAACCCGCCCCTACAGACAGATGCTTCATTACCTCTGGAAGATGACTCCCCCAGCTTCCCCAGCTCCCAGACGCGCCATGGCACGTCTCTACATTGCTTCCCCAGCTTCCCTGCACCTCCACACCTCTGCCTTTTGTTAGATTAAGCAGATAGTGCCATCTCTTGTTCAGTTTGAATCGGTAGCGTAATTGCAAATTCGGTTCCTTTCTCAGGTTCAGAGGTGACTTCAATTTTACCCTGGTGTTTTTTCACAATCTGGTAACAAATGGCTAATCCCATCCCTGTGCCTTTGCCTACAGACTTGGTGGTGAAAAAGGGATCGAATATCCGGTCTTTAACGTCCCCTGGAATCGCTGCACCGTTGTTCCAAACTGACACGCGAATCCAACGATTATCGATGGTTTCACTACGAATGACGATTGTCGGTATAGCTTTACCCTGAACCTCTTCTAAGGCGTCAATGGCATTGCTGATAATGTTGATAAACGCCTGATTAAGTTGAGCCGGATAACAATCAATTCGGGGTAATTGACTGTACTTTTTGACCAGGTTAATGTTTGGTTGGAGACGATGACTAACCAACAAGAGGGTATTCTCAAGTCCTTCATGGATATCTGCCCGTTTTAACTGCGCTTCATCCAGACGACAGAAGTTCCGCAAGGATAAGACAACTTCCTGGATTCGTTCAGCCCCACTTTTTAAGGACGACAGCATTTTGGGCATATCGGCGATGAGGAAATCTAAATCCATCGCTTCGCTTTGTTCTTGAATCGCGGCGTTAGGCTGAGGATACTCTTGCCGATACAGTTCTAGCAAGATCAGTAAGTCGTTAATCGATCGCTTGGCATAATCTAGATTGCCGTAGATAAAGTTAATCGGATTATTAATTTCATGGGCAATCCCCGCCACCATCTGTCCTAAACTGGACATTTTTTCGCTTTGAATCAGTTGGGCTTGGGTGTGTTGGAGTTCTCGCAGCGCTTGCGTCAATTCTTGGGTTCGTTCATCGACGCGCTGTTCTAAGGTTTGACGCGCTTGTGTCAATTCTTGGGTTGAGTCGTCTACCCACTGGACAAGCTGATTGAGAGATGTGGCTAATGAACCGACTTCATCGTTGGTGGTGACGGGAGTGCGAATCTCCAGATTGGATTCTTTGACGATCGCACTAGCAACGTGAGTTACTGTTTCAATCGGATGCGCGATCGCACGGCTGGTAATCGTGGCTAAAAGTACCGCGATACCCACCGATAGCAGTAAACTACTGACGATGATTCGCAGGCGTAAGGCTTCTGCTTGTGCTAGTTGTTGATGTACCTGAGACTGTTGCGCTTCTGCGTTAGTTTTGGCATCCTCGACATGATCAGATAGGTGATTGAATTGAGCCATCACTTGGCTGGTAGAAGGGTGATGCAGCGCCTTTAATAACTCTTGTTGTATCGCCGTAACCTCCTCTGGCTTCAGGTTCTCCGATTCACTGATTTGCCAGAGTGATTCAATCACCTGATTGTAGGCGTCTATATTTGCTTCATACTCCTGAAGCAGATGATGTAATTCAGCCGTGTTCACGTCTAAGCCATCGGGATAGTCTTGGATGAAGATATCTAACTCCGAGAGTAGGCGTTTCATCCGATCCACATCGGCTAAATACTGATTCTTTTGGGCGTCAATCTGGTTAGAGTTCACCGAGGCTGTAAGTAATTCTTGCGGATGCGATCGCACAGCCAATGTCGCATTTTCCAGGTTACTGAGGAGATGGTGCTGCTGATCAGCAACCCGTTCTTGTTGTTGGGCTTGGTCTTGGTAATAATTACCGAGAATTAATCCTCCGGTTGTTCCCAGAATGGATAAGCCGATCGCCAAGGCGTAGCCGTAACTAATTTTATGAGATATGCTGAGGTTGCGAATGCCTTCTTTGATCCAGGTGAAAGGGAAAATCTCGGATAAATTCTTATTCAAGTTTAATGGGTTTTGCTGACCCATTAAGGCATTTTGGGGAGAGACTGGGGGATATCGGGAATTGGAAAAAAGCATAAGATAAGCCAAAAAATGAGATAGATCGTAAGGTTTCCAGGGGAAGTGATGCATGATTTGCGAGAAAGGATTCAATTAGCTAATCTGTATCATTGTTGACAAAAATACTTAAAGCTTGCGACAATTAGTAGATAGAAATTTATTTTTGCCTGTTTCATCGAGATACATTACCTTTTTACACACTCTATCTATTAATTGTAGGAATAAAATGATGAAGTTTTTAACAAGTTTTCATTTAGAATTGACTAAACAAATAAAGTTAGAGTAAAGATTGAAGGGAAAAAGCAGGAAAAAAGAATTCCGTTCAAGGGCTATCAATGAATGAAGTCGGCTGACCGTATGGATTAGAGGGACAACGACAGCGTGGCAGAGTCCTACCCGACTTATAAAGTAATGTAAAGATATTTAATAAAAGTCATCAATGGGTTAAAAAATATTAAAAACGTCCGGATCAGATTGGAAATAAGCCCAGATATTTGTTCATTCAAGACTGTAGGGTGGGCAATGTCCACCTTGCCACTATCAATAGAGTTTGCATCCTCAAATTGCGTAAGTTCTATTTTTTTGATGTGCAAGTAAGGAAGCACATTAGTTTTGTGATTTGGATCATCCCAATTCGCCAAAATGATTGGTACTGCGAACATTTGAACGTAGGAATTGATATGAATTTATACCTAGAAAAGGTGGAGATAATTAGTTAACCGCCGACGTCCATTCAGGGTTCACGTTGAGAGGAACCCATCAGCTTGCGCCCTCTAGGGGGTAAGCATCTTTCCCAAGAGGAAATGTATACATGAAAATGTATGATCAATTAGGGACACTATACAAAGACAAAGACTTTGTCGATGTATTTCCCGTCCGATGTGGACAATCAGCCATCTCACCAGCTCGATTAGCATTAATCACCATAATGCAATTTGCGGAAGGTTTAACTGATCGACAAGCCGCCGATGCAGTCAGGAGTAGAATAGATTGGAAATATGCTTTGGGATTAAACTTAACGGATTCAGGATTTGATGCAACGGTACTAAGTGAATTTA